>CAZQML010000099.1:0-5973 GCA_964594245.1 uncultured Dehalococcoidales bacterium
TTGATGTGGTAGCTCAGGCCGTTTCGGTCGGTGTAGTCGATCGCACAATTCTTAGAGAGGATGGTGATCCCGCGCTCCCGCTCGAGCGGGTTGGAGTCGAGAATGCACTCGCCGGTCAGCTCGCCCTGGCGGAACTGCCCGCTCTGGCGGAGCAACTGGTCGATCAGGGTGGTCTTGCCGTGGTCTACGTGGGCGATAATGGCTACATTGCGTATGTCTTTGCGATAGTTCATGTGCTATTCCGCATTCCTTCAGGCATCGGGCCCCGGCTACATCGGTTCAGGGAAATCGGCACGAAACGGAGAGCTGTTCTTCGCAGTCTGAATCGGCCGCAGGTGCTTTGTTGGAGTGGCACGGCGACGAAACGCGATGGTATCAGCAATCAAGGACGACCAAGGTACGCGGAACGCGACCAGTGCCTCCAGACTTCGTCAACTGAGACGGCGCCTTTCTCTCGCTAGCGCGACTCACGTTGATGAAGGGAGCCTATGGGTATGCGGTGACGATTAGAGGAGGCCCAGAGCCAGCACACGTGATTCCCTTCTCCCGGCACTGCGTGGGATTGCCTCTTGATGATTGACATACTGAAAGGAGGCACCCACCGCATTATGTACATTATACACGTATGATGGCCGTGAAGCCAAACAGAGGTAGCTGCCATGTGGCTCTTCGATTCAAGAAGAAGAGGCGCACTGATGCCGTCTTTCTCTGCCTGCCGGAAGGGAGCCGGCTATTCAAGGGCGGGATTGCCTTTCATCTCCTCTGCGAATAGAATCAATGCAGTCTCGCACAAGGAGGACCTGAGATGCTCAATCCTGTCATGCTCCTCGTGAGTGGCATTCTGCTGGTGCTTCTGGGACTCGGCAAGAGCTGGAAGCCTCTCTCCTGGCTGACACCGGGTGGCTTCATGGGCCGGCTCGCGCTTGTCATCGGCGTCGTTGACATCGTACTGGCAGTGATAGTGTTGAACTAGCACCGTGTCGCCGGAAGCGGGTGAATGGACTCGAGCTTCAGAGAATCTCGTTCTTCTTGTCGACGTCACGGCTCTTCAACACAGCTTGCATTCTATGGCGGCGTCTTGCCTTCAACTATCGTTGTGACCACGGCCGCGAGTCTCTCCGGATTGTCTGAGCCAATGAGGTAGTGCCTTCCCTGCCGCGTGGTTATCTCTACGCCGATTCCGCCTCGCAGGAAGACTCCTTTCATTTGCCCGTTGTATCTGATTCCGTAGCCGTGGAAATCGCCAAGAGGAAAGAACGGCCTGAGGGTCACGTCTCTTATTTCGTTCATACTGACGTGTAGTGCCCTGATGCCGGGGGTGCCGAAACGGACGGTGACATCGTTCCGCGTGACGATGGTTCGCATGCCACCGAAGAGCAGCACGACGATGACGGCTGCGACGATGAGCGGCACGAAGTTCAACTCGCCTGTTTGACTGTAGTCGACGGTCGCCTGTCCGGCGGCGAATACGGGCAGGATAACGGATAGCGCGCGATTCCACATCGGATTCTGTGTCTCGAAGTACGCGACGGCCCCTTCCCGGGATAGCTTCTCGCGGACTTCTTCCGCAAGGACGGACTTGTCTGCGTGCGCGGCCATCTCGATGCGTCCCTCGAAGGGCCGGAACGGCCGGATGAATTCCAGCATGGCTGCTATCACGGTCGTAGCACCTGCAACGAGCAACACGGTCTGCCACGGGAATCGGAACGTATCTCCTCCGGATGTAATGGCCTTCACGTAGGCGATACCGATGCCCGCCATGAAACCGACGAACAGGTCGTCGAACAACGACCACAGGTGGAACGATTTCTTCGTCTCCTTGCGGACCCACTGCTCAGCGCTTGAAACGGCGATGCCAATGACAAGCACACATGCGGCTATCATCGCCAGCAGCCCCGGCCAGGGTGAGCCGAAGCGGTCGGCTTCGCCGTTGACTCCGAAGTGGATAGGGGCGCTGGCAGGCAGTGGTCCCGAGGTGGCAAGCACCCAGAGGAACGCGCCCAACGCAACGACTGATGGAAGGTGTATCCAGAGGGGGTGCGAGAACCTGGTCCTCATTTCTTCTCCTTCAGGGCGGAATCTCTCCTGCGGCTGACGGCGTCTACGGTTGCTAAGTGGCTGTCCAGCATCGAGTGGAGCTTGGCTGCGGATAGTCCCAGTAGGAAGGCGTCAGAGACCAGTTCGCGCAACTGTCCTCCGAGCACGGTCTCGGCCTCAGCAGTGGATGCAGGGGCGCGACGTGGTCGCGAGATGCGAGCTCTGCGCCCGAGCCGCAGGTCGATGACGCCCTGGTCGCGCAGCTTGACATATGCGCCGCGCACCGTGTGCAGGTTAACGCCAAGACTATCGGCAAGCTCTCTGACAGACGGCAGTTCATCACCGGGCTGCAGGTCGCCTCGCTGTATCTGTTCCTTCACCTGCGACGCTATCTGCTGATAGATGGGGCGCGGGTCTCTTTCGTCTATAGCTATGAGCATGTGGCCTGCACGCTGAAGTGTTATAAGTATTATATAACAGTAGGCAAATGTGTCAAGGGCTTAAGTAGTGCTGACGGATGGGAAGGTGATTTGAATCGGTTCCTGTTGCTCCCTACGGGTTTCATTGCAGCTGCCCGCAGCTGGGAGTCGAGACGACGTACGCCACGGAGGACTTCCGGATGCTGCGGCTCAGGCGATGCCGAGCAGGAAGAGCAGGAACTGTCTGACACATATTGCGAGCACGAGCCACAGTATGGCTGTGCTTAGAAGCGCGAAGACCCACAACGTGACGCTGCGGAGGACTCTGTAAGTGTGTCTGGAAGACGAGAGAAACGTGCAGACCACGACGCCGGCGGCGTAGACCGCCGCTGCGGGCCATCGGGGCGGGAAGAGAACCGGCAGCGCGGCCCGGCCAATGAAGCCGACGAGCCCGAGCAGGATGGTGACTGCGGGTCTCTCGATTGTGTCTTCCTTTCCGTTCACGGTGTGGCTTTCCCCGTTCCGTGACTACCTTCTCCGAGACCTCGTGTCCATGAGATGCGGCTCGATTCGGATTGTCGTGGCGGGGGGCTTCACGACGGGGGATTGCGGTGCTACCATGGAAACACAGACGGCTGCTCCCCCGTCCGGGAACGTTTGCCGCGAGGAGAAGGAAGGACCCGGCGCTGGTGATGCTCTCGCGGGACGATTCGATTGCGGACCGTGCCGCGACTGCCTTCCTTGCTGTTGCCACTGGGCCATATCCTGCTGCCTCACCGCGCGCGGTGTTCGGGACGAAGCAGAATACGGGAAGGAGGACGCATGGAAGATAAACAGAAGGAATTGCTCTGGGACCAGCTTGTGGCACGCGTCGGAGCCGAGGGCGCCGCGGCGGTATTCGACGTGGTCGGGCTTGGCAAGAAGGCTGACATCAAGCCGCTGGAGGGCCGTTACCGGTTCGCGCTCGTGGATGAGGAGGCTGCATTGCCGGACTGCCCGTTTCTCCGCGAGGCGAAGGCACTGGAGACTCGCTTCCGTGAGGAAATGGACCAGGGCAGTGTCCAGGAGACCCATGCCGTGTACGACCGCCTGAAGATGGCGGAGTGCAGGTGCGACGGGTGGGCTCACGCCTGCGTTGAGGTCGTGGGGGCTGGCTTCTGTAAGGTGATTGCGGCTGCGGAGTAGGCTCTGGTGCTTGAGCACCCCGGCCCGGTCCCGGCGTGACCTGCGAAACTCATCGCGGGCGTCTCGAACCCTCCCGTCGCTTGCTCCGGACTGACGCAGGGCTTCACCACCCATCGGTGCCGCGCGTGCTCGTCAGCGACCATGCCGGGTACTCCGAGAAGGGACCGCTGTCTATCCAAGCCTGTGCGGGCGTGTGAATCATCACTGGTCCGGTAGACATCATCCAGGCCACGTTGATACTTGCCTGGAGGGCTTTACTCATCCTCCTCCGGGCGAGACTCAAGTACCTTGATGACAGCGGTCGCGTCCTCTTCGGCGAGCCCCAGCGCGATGGCTCTTTCATAGAGATGCAGGTTCATGGCGGCGCTGGGAGCAAACGCTCCCGTATCGTGTGCCGTGTCGACAACGTAGTGCAGGGACTCGGCCACGCGAGTTGTGGATACCTGTGGGGAGAAGTCTCGGCTCAAGAACTTTGGTGCCTTCATACGATAGAACTCGCTTGCCAGGGGGCCGGACAGCACTATGTCCATGTATGTGGCGGGGTTGCCGCCTGCCCTCTCAACGAAGTGGAGCGCTTCAGCAAGTGCTTCAACATGTGCTGAGAGAAGAAGATTGGTGGCTATCTTGGTGGCCATGCCGGAAGGCACGTCACCGCAGCGAACGGTCTTCTTGCCGACCGCGTCGAAGACCGACTGTAGCGTGCCCAGCAGTAGTTCATCGCCTGCGTTGAGCACGACCAGCGTACCTTCCTCGGCGGGCTTTCTTGAGCCGAAGACCGGCGCTTCGACGTAGCGGATGCCCGATTCTTCCAGCCTGGAAGACAGCGCCTGTGAGTACATGGGCGCGACGGTTCCCATGTTTGCGACAACCCTTCCCTGCAGAGAACTGAGCGCGCCCGGGTTGCCAAACAGGACCTTGTCGATTGCCGTCGGCCCTGCCAGCATCAGCACGACGACGTCGGCCCATTCGAAAAGACTGCGCGGTCCCTCAGCAACAAGGGCACCGGCTTCCTTGAGTGGTCGCGTCTTCTCAATCGTCCGATTGTAGACCATGACAGGGAGTCCTGACTTGACCATGTTGGCTGCCATGGGCACACCCATGGTCCCCATTCCCACCACACCGATTCGCTGCTGGTTCATTGGTTCTCTCCTCTCTGTTCGCCGCAGTAGGTTTCCTTCAGCCATGGCACGAGCAGGGCGGCACCGATCGTCCACCCAACCATTGGCAGAAAGGCGGTATTGAATGCAGCAACATCGTAAATCCGGACGCCCGCCCAGTTCAGGTCGAGCAGTATCCCGGTGACCGGCTGAAGGATTGCGGGGCCAATCATTATGCCGGTGATGACTGCACCGGTCATTGTACCCGATATCTCTGGTCGGGCTGACCCTCGGCCAACCGCGTAGCTGAGGGCACCTACGCCTGTACAGAACCCTGTGATTGCGAGAATGGTAACAACGGCCGCAAGTGGGAGCGCCGGAATAAGAACCACTGCCGCCCAGCCTGCGGCCGCCACAACAACACAGGTGACGTATGGCGGCTTGCGTTTGCCGAGGCGATCAGAGATGAGAACACTGATGGGGCTACCGAAGGCGAAGCACGCAAGAAGTAGCGAGCAGACAAGTGCGGCCTTTTCGACTGGCAGTCCGAATCGGGCGCCAGGATAGGGCACTCCCCACGGCCCGCTGAATGACAGAATGGCCCCCACAATTCCACCCGGCACCAGCAGCATCAACCACGTGTTGCGTAGCGTGAATGTCCTGCCGAGTCCCGCAAGGACCTGGCTGCGAGAGGGAGACGTCTTCTTGTGTGATAGGGTCGCTGCATAGCTGCGGTAGACGCTGAGGGCTAGTCCTTCAGTTTCTTGCCGGTGGCCTTGCAGAAGGTCTCGAGAGAAGAAAGAGAAACGAGGTATGCGCGGCCAACACGAAAGGCTTCAAGCTGCGTGCCGTTCACTCCGCGCTTTATCCACTGGTGTACGGCCTGCCTTGTGACCGGCGGCTCAACGCGCCGCCCTGCCTCCTCAACACTGAGGTAGTCACGAGTCTCTCCGTCGTGGTCGGACTGTTTTTCCCCCCGCCGCCTACTGCCGGAGCGGCCGACTCGTAGGTGCGCAAGGGTGTCACTGAGGTTCACGAGTGTCAAGCATACCACACCTCAATCGCGCGTGCGATGCCCCACATAGGCTATGTGTACTCCTTGACGCACAAACGGGCTTTCTTTATAGTCCTTCATCAACAAGGCGCATTCTTGCCATGTAGCAGTCGGCCGCGTGCCGCCATCTGGGGTTGCCGTGTTGGCGGTAGGGGCGTAGCTGGAGGTGGTCGGCGTCTTT
>CAZQML010000100.1:0-3418 GCA_964594245.1 uncultured Dehalococcoidales bacterium
CACCCTGCCCAGGGCCTCTATAGCCAGTGTCTGGCAGAATAGTGCGTCACGACCCTCGATACCACGCATCAACCTTACTTCACTGGGTGTCAGGCCACGTCTTGGCGACGATTGACCGATTCCCCCGTCCACAGTGCTGACTCTGATGGTATTGCTATCCGGATCAGCATCCACTGACTTGACGTGAGTATCCGCCCCGAGTATGTCCCGGATGATTGAGCCGGCAACGGCAAAGCCAACTGAGTCATCCTGAATCAGACCCCCTGGACAGAGTGTGTGTCCTATACCGGCGTGCCCGGCTACACCGAGCGTTGCCTTGGATATGCTCATCTTCCCTCCTTCCTCTTTGGATGGGATGTCGTGGATTACGGGGGTAGTGTCTCATAGAGAATAGCTGGTTGAGCATGCCACCAGGTCACAATCAGCCATATCTGAATTGTGAGGAGAACCCCATCTTCAGGACAGGAGCGAGATTGAGGTGGGGCTCTGCCGTCACAAAGCTGCCCTCAGGATACGTCGCTCTTGTCCGGAGGTCAATGGCCTCGCCCCCTGGTTCATGCCGGTGCTGATTCGAGTCTCGCCTAGTACCGGAGAAACGGTACATATCTGCCGCCTGGCGCGCAGGACGAAGGCGCCCGACCTCATCGGCACCCCCCACATCGCCGAGGCTCTCCAGTACCGCAAGCGCGAACGGGACCAGGGAGACAGTTCGCGCCTGTTGGAGACGACAAGCATGCCCCTGATTCCGAGACAGGTATGGAGTGTCCGGAACCAGGGAATTGGGGTCAAGGTATGGCTCCGCGCGAAGACCCTGCGCTTGGAAGCCTCCAGTGTGTGGCTGTCAGGGCGTAGAATGAATCAGCGGGATTGCATGCGCCCGGGGCCGTCCGCCGACGTGTGCAACCTCGCCAACGTTTGAAGTAATGCTGCAGGAGGCCACCGTGAAGATAGAGGATGTCAAGGTTGTTGCCGTGGTCGGAGCGGGCGCCATCGGCCACGCCATCGCGCAGGAGTACGCCCGCTCGGGCTACCAGGTCCACCTGAACGACGTCAGCGACGACAGGTTGAAGCAGGCCCTGGATACCATCAAGTCCAACCTCGTGATGCTGGTCGACCTGGGGCTCGTCAGCGCGGAGCAGGCGGCGCCGACCGTCGGCCGCATCGAGAGCAGCACCAATCTCGCCGCGACCGTGTCAGAGGCCGACGTCGTAGTCGAGGTCATCCCGGAGAACCTGGCACTGAAGCAGCAACTCTTCCGCCAGCTCGACGATCTCTGACCCACGCACACCATTCTGGTCAGCAACAGCTCCAGCCTGATGCCCAGCGCGCTGGCGGGAGCCACGCGCCGGCCGGACAAGGTTCTGGTGACCCACTACCTGATGCCCCCGTACCTCCTGCCGCTGGTGGAGGTCGTACGCGCGCCCTCGACCTCCGACGAAACGGTGGCGGTCATGTGCGAACTCCTCGTGAAGCAGGACAAGACGCCGGTCGTGCTACAGAAAGAGGTCCCAGGCTTTGCCGTCAACCGGTTGCAGGCCGCCCTCTTGCGCGAAGCCTTCTCGCTGGTCGAGCAGGGTGTCCTTACTCCCCCGGACATCGACAGCATCTTCACACACGCCCTCGGACCCCGCTGGGCGGCTGCCGGTCCGTTTGAACTCATGCACATCCATGGCCTCGACCTCTGGCTCGTCGTTCTCGAGTACCTGCTGCCGCTGCTCGCCTCGTCGACCGAACCGCCCGCGCTCTTGAGGGAGACAGTTGCCCGCGGCGACCTGGGTGGCAAGACCGGCAAGGGCCTCTATCCGTGTCCACCCGAGGCGATGGAGGAGCTTCAGCGGCGTATTGCCCGCGCGCTGGTCAAACTCGCCTGACCCCGGCGGCGACCCGAACGCCGACACGTGCGCACAAGGTGGCCGAGTACTGCAGCACGATGCCGGGTGGCAAGCAGGTGATTGACGCCGACATGTGGCAACTTCATCTGTCGGCCGGGGTCTGGCATCGCGTGCTGAAGGTCGGCCGCACCATCACCGACCGTGAAGGCGTCGACCTCATCGTCACCCCTCACATCGCCGGCGCCCTGCAGCACCGCAAGCGCGAAGGGGAGTAGGAAAGGATTCCCCTTCTGGGGGGGGGGTTGTCAGACAGTTGCATTGGCGTTAGAATCGCAGCAGGAGGTAGATGCTGGGCGGTAGAGAACAGGCATTCCATTCCCCACGGGTGTCATCTTCGCGAACATACTCTCGATAGTCGTCTTCACACATCCGGCCGCGCCATAAGAAGAGTCTCGTTGTCGCGACGAGCCGAGCCGATTGCCGTGCTCCGTCATGTCTGGTGTCCGCGGCACCGACCGAAGGCCATCCTGTCGGTGACTTCGCAAGTCACGACAGAGAAGGAGGGAAGGATGGATGAGGCAGTAGAACACGCACAACACACACACGTGAATTTGTTTCAACGCCAGCCAAGTGGGACTGCCGTGCCCGGCTCTCGAGAAGCACGTGGCCGCACTAGTCGTGGCGAAGTTCATCGCAGGGCTGGCCAGTCAGCCACAGGCCGCTTCGTCAAGTGTCTTCTGTCCGGTCTGCTGACTGTTGCTGCCTTACTGGCACCTGTGGGTTGTTCGCCTGCGGACGCGCCTCAGGACACACCCCAGGACACCCCAACCGTGGAACAGACCATCGATCTGGCACTTGAGGCGTCGACCATACGACTGACGGGAACTGTTGGTCGACCTGTTCAGACTCACCACATGCTCCTGGACTGCTCCAGCGCAGAAGGTCTGGTCTGGAGAGCCTCGGACGACGCTCTCTGGCTGGACATCTCGCCGTCGTCAGGTACTTTCGATTGCGGTGTCGCCGAGATAGCCGTCAGGGCCTCGTGCGGGGACCTGGTCGCAGGCACCTACACGGCAGCAATCACCATCACCGTCGATGGTTATCCGGACGCAAGTGCGACGGCCGTCGCTGAGCTCGTGCTGGAGCCCGCGCCTGACCCGGAGATTGAGGCAGCACGCTCCTTCTGGGAGTCCAGCACTTTTCGTTCCTATTGGGAAATGAAGGCAGCCGGCGACGTGAGGTCAGCAGTGACGGAATACGGCTTTCCCGAATATGACCTGGGCGAGCCGGAACAGATCTCGGTGAGTGAGATCGAGTTCGACTTCGTCCCGGAGGAATTCGAGCGGCCCATTTCGCGGGTGCGCTGCACGGTGAGCTTCATTGTCTGGGACAAACCGACCGGACGAGAAGTCGAGCAATCATACAAGTTTGGCACCAAGTACTACACAGACACCATGGTGATACTTGAGGTGGCACCCGGTCCTTACAGCAACACCAAGAATGACTGGGTTATAGTTGTGGCGGGAGACTACCCCGGATGAGGGAGGCGGAATTCCCAGAGGACTCCAACTCACACTGGTACGGAT
>CAZQML010000101.1:0-5473 GCA_964594245.1 uncultured Dehalococcoidales bacterium
AACCACCTTGCCGGAGCCACCTGCCTCCGGCGCATTACCGATAACAACGGTGAGACCTTTCATCTGCTCTTCAAAGCCCGCCTGCTTCATGTACGTTATTGCGCTGACGAGTTCGTTCGTGCAGCCGCTGCAGGCCGACTCGCCCTGGACGATGTTCATGTCCGGGTAGCGCGACTTGAACACGTCGAAGCCCGTAAGGAAATGCTCCTTGTTGTCCTCAAGCGGTTCGCCGACCACATCAATCGCGTCGAGTGCAGCCTTCTTGCCTTCCTTTTCGGCAAGGTACTGCAGATGCATTACCTGGGCAGGGTCTATTCCCATGAGCGCGGCGCCGACGATATCGGTGTAGAGGGCATCGCTGCCCGCCACGATGAGCCCCATCTCGCGAGTGTCGTCGGGATACTGCCACAGTCCTTGCATTCCCACAGTGGCGTCGATGACCGCGTAGTGCGGCCTCACAACCGAGCAAAGGTCCACTATCGCCTGGTCGAGGCCGAGCCTGTGGCTCTTCCGCTTCTCCGGCCCGGGCATGACACCCTTCATGTTCTTGAGAGCCAGCGTGACGTGGGTACGGATGTGGGTCTTCAGCACGGGCACACTGATGATGACGTCGCTCTCGAGCACAGTCTTCGCGATTCGGACGCTGTCCATGACGAGCGCCCCGGGCAGCTTCACTTCCTCAAACGCGTCGGAATTCAGGTTGCGAAGCTCCACACCAAGGCGGGCCGCGACTTCGGTCACACCCGAAGAATCGAACGACTCCTGCGTGCTGAAGCCCCCGAAGTCATAGCCCGCAATCGCGCCGTCCCCGATGACAACCGACCTTGGATTGCGTTCGAGCACCAGTCTGGTAACCGCCTCGACAACATCGCCGTCAGCCTGGCAGCCACTGTGGCGCGGCGAGGGCTTACACTGATTCGGCTTCACGAGCACCCGGCTCGCGCCGCTGATGAGTTCGTCAAACCCGCCGGCCAGGGCCACTGCCTCGCGCACGGCCTTCTCGACATCGCCTGCGCCGACCCTGGTTATGGCAACTCTATTGGTCATACATTCCCCCTTGTTCGCACTGAAAACTCCCGAAAGGGAGCCTGCCCAGTTTAGCGCCGGCCGTAGGTAGTGTCAAAGACGCGGCGACTGTCAGCGCCCGTGCCCTAGTAACCGGCCGACTTGTCCACGACGTTGAGCAAGGGCGCGCCGTCCAGGTAGCGGCGCAGGTTCTCGGCGAACAGGCGCGCCGCTCCAACGTCGTACTGCTCTATGTCACCTGACACGTGCGGGCTGAAGATAACGTTGCGCATGTGCCGGAGAGGGCTGTCAGCAGACAGAGGCTCCTGCGCAAACACATCCAGACCGGCCCCGGCAATCCAGCCCTCCTCGAGCGCCCTGACCAGCAGCGCTTCGTCGATGATGCCCCCGCGAGAGACATTGATCAGATAGCCAGACGGCTTCATCGACCGCAGTTCTGCTTCGCCTATGAGGTTGCGTGACTCAGCAGTCAGTGGGAGAGCGAGCACCACGAAGTCGCTCTGTCCGAGCAACTCATGCAGTTGCGCCGTCGGAAGGAGAAGACCCACATTTTCCGCCGTGCCTGCAGCCGCCGCCGAGCGTTTCGTCGCCACGACCCTCATCCCGAAGAAGCTCGCTACCCGCGCCACCTCCCTTCCGATGCGGCCAAGTCCGACGATGCCCACCGTCTTGCCGGTGAGTACGTCAACGGGGAACCACCTGAACCTGCCTTCGACCTGCTGGTAGAAGCTTCTCGGGGCATGCTTCACGAACATCAGCATCAACATGAGCACGAACTCGGCCATGGTGACTTCGTGGATGCCGCTCATGTTTGTCACCGCGACCGGACTGCAGACGAGCCCCTCATCAAGCACCCGCTCAACACCGGTTGAGATTGTCTGTATCCACTTCAAATTGGGGCAACGTTCAAGCAGTCTCTCGGGAAGCTTCAATGCATAGACGACCTCCGCATGATGCAGCACCCGATCCAGCTCTTCGGGATGCGTCAGGTCTCCACCGCGCTCAGCCCGCGTCATTTCGGACGCGTCCGTTACAACAAGTCTTTCGCTCACGCTGCGGATGAGCTGCAACGCCTCCTCATCGATTGCATTGACAACGACTACATTGACCCTATCTGCCACAACGACTCCTCTCTGAGCGCAATAATCTGGGGCGAAGTGTAGGACGCCGCGCCCTGGCAGTGCAACGGCGGCGTTCACACCACGCCGATTGACAGCCCCGAGAACCGACGGCTAGTATTGGCGGAAAAGGAGCGTGAAATGGCCAACTACGCATACCACCACCTCCACATCATCAGCCCCGACCCGGATGCAGGCGCAGCATTCTTGCAGGACGCATTTGGGGCTACCTTGAAGAACCGAACAACCGGCCCCGACGGCACTACCATGGTGATGCTCGACCTGGGCGGGTCAAGCGTCTTTCTGAAGGGCCGTCCAGAGAAGCCCACGGTACAGGCGCCGGCTCCCGGCAGCACCTACGGGCTGGAGCACTTCGGCGTTATCACGGATGACCTCGACGCGGCCGTCGCAGAGCTGAAAGCGAAGGGCGTCAAGTTCGTCCAGGACATCACCGACTTCCGCCCTGGCGTCAGGATATCGTTCCTTCTGGGACCTGATGACATCCTGATAGAGCTTCTCGAGATCAAGCCGGTCTAGCCCCGCAAGCACTGGAGTCCACTCATAGCCGGCCCCCTGTTCCTCCCGGGGAACACGCGGGCCGGCAAGTGCGGTCCATCATGAGATGGTACACAACGGCTGCGGCCGTAATGTTTCGGCCACCCATCGGTTTATTGTGTTGACGCTGCGGCAACGCAACGCTAAACTCATACCTGCACCACGAAGATGAACTGCCCAAGATGCAAATCGGGACTGGTCGTAGTCGAGTACTCCGACGTCGAGTTGGACTGGTGCCCTGAATGCGGCGGCCTGTGGTTCGACAGCGGCGAGATGGAGCTGCTGGCGAAGAAGACGACGGACGCCCCCGCTGAGGGCGGACTGTGCCTCACAGAGCCTGCCAGAACCGATGAAGAGCGCCTGAAGTGCCCCCTTTGCCGCAAGAAGATGAACAAGCGCATGCTTGGGCCCGTCATAGCGGACGTGTGTCCCAATTGTGACGGTCTGTGGCTCGATCAGGGGGAACTCGAGCAGGTACTCGGCCGTAGCACGGACATACCATCAGGCGGAGACGCATCGGACGGTATTCTCATTGAGCACCTCAGGGGAACCTTCGGAGAGGGCTCCCGATATCACGCGGAAACGAAGCCGGCAGCGCCGGGAAGTGAGGAGTCTTGAGATGTGGATATACATAGTCATTGGCATCGTCGTCATCCTCCTTATAGCTTTCATCAGTATCTACAACTCCCTCGTCAGGGGCAGGAACCAGGTCAAGAACGCGTGGGCCCAGATTGACGTCCAGCTGAAGCGCCGCTACGACCTAATACCCAACCTCGTCGAAACGGCAAAAGGCTACATGAAGCACGAGCGGGAGACGCTGGAGTCAGTCACGCAGGCCAGGAATCTGGCTCAGCAGTCCGCGTCCGCCGGCGCCGGCGCACGCGCCCAGGTTGAGGGCGAACTAAGCTCCGCGCTCAGCAGGCTGCTCGCGGTGGTAGAGAACTATCCCGACCTGAAGGCGAATCAGAACTTCCTTGCCCTGCAGGAAGAACTGACCTCCACGGAGAACAAGATAGGGTTCTCGCGCCAGTTCTACAATGACTCGGTCCTCCGCTACAACAACAGGACACAGGAATTCCCGTCAAGCGTTGTCGCAGGGATGACCGGGTTCAAGCCAGGCGAGTTCTTCGAGACAACGGTGGAGGCAGAGAGACAGGCACCGAAGGTCAGCTTCTCGTAGCGGCACGTTCAGATTGAGCCATGTGGGAACAGATAAGGGCGAATAGAGTTCGCTCGGTCGTAGTAGTCGTCTTCATGGGCCTTCTTCTTGTCGCCGTCGGCTATGCCCTCGGATTCTACTTCCTCGGCAGCCCCGAAGGTGGCATCGCGATTGCCCTCGTTGTCTGGTTCATCATGAACCTCATAGCCCTGTTCCAGGGCGACAACATCATGCTGTCTGTCTCTCATGCGAAAAAGGTGACCAAGGAGAGCTACCCGCGCCTGGTCAACATCGTCGAGGAGATGTCCATAGCCTCGGGGCTTCCCACGGTGCCTGCCGTCTATGTCATAGACGATCCGTCGCCGAACGCCTTCGCCACGGGGAAGAACCCGAAGGTAGCGGCTGTGGCGGTCACAACCGGCCTGCTGCAACAGCTCAATCGCGACGAACTGCAGGGGGTCATAGCGCACGAGATCGGCCATATCAGCAACCGCGATACGCTCTTGATGGCCATAGGTGGCGTGATGCTGGGCACGATAGTCATACTCGCGTGGTACGCCAGCCGCATGCTCTTCTTCGGCGGCATGGGGGGCAACCGCAGAAGCAGCAGTGGAGGCGGAGGCAGCGCACAACTCATCCTCATGATTGTCGGCATAGTCTTGCTGATACTCGCGCCGATCGCGGCGAGGCTGCTCTATTTCGCCCTTTCCCGCAAGAGGGAGTACCTCGCCGACGCATCGTCCGCACTTTACACCCGCTATCCGGAAGGTCTTGCCTCGGCCCTCGAGAAGATATCCGGCTCCACGGCGCAACTCAAAGCTGCGAACAACGCCACTGCGCCGATGTACATCGTGAATCCCTTCCGCAAGAAGTGACGCGCAGCCGCCGACCTCACAAGCACGCACCCGCCGACATCCGAGAGGATTCGGGTCCTGCGCTCGATGAGCGGCGCGGCACTCGGCGACTATGACGCGGCCTTCCGCAGCGTCCGTGGCAAGGGCGGCGGAGTCGTCCCGCACGGTTCGCTCGCCATACCCGCCGCTCTACCATTGCGCGCCGCCGCGGCAGCAGGGGAGGACACATCAGGATTCGCCCAGGTGCAGCGGGCGCGAGAGGCCTCCGACGCGATGTGGAAGGCGAACGACTATCAGACAGTCGACTGCGACTGCGGCGCCAAGCTCCGGGTGCCACCGGGCCTCAAGCGCAACGAGATTCGCTGTCCCCGCTGCGGGACGACCCACAAGCTCTCACGCTGACGGTGGCGGTCCGGAGCTGTGGTCTGCGATTCGAATGCCCGTGAGCCTCTCGTATGCCGCAACCAGCGCCTGATGCCCCTTCTTCCCCAGGCCCTCTCAGCCTCGACTGCGTTGTAGAGCTGCTGAACCAGCGAGCTGGCCGGCAGGGCTATCTCCAGCTCACGAGCAGCATTCATCATTATGTTGAGGTCCTTCTGGACGGTCTCGACAGTGCCGCCCGGCTCGAGGTCTCCGACCAGCAATCGCGCTCCGATGTCCTCAAACTGCCACGAGCCACCCGCACCCGACTTCACAGCATCGAAGACACGTCGTGCGTCCAGGCCGAGTCGCCCGGCTAGAGTGAGCGCCTCACACGTGGC
>CAZQML010000102.1:0-16005 GCA_964594245.1 uncultured Dehalococcoidales bacterium
AGTGGGGTGGCAGCGCAATAAGCTGGACGCCACAGATTAGGCGCCTGGGCCGGTTCTATAAGGTCATCACGTACGATGCGCGGGGGTATGTTCCTTCTGCAGTGCCTGAATCACTTGAAGCCTATTCGCAAGAGGCCGCTGTGGCTGATCTTCACGGTCTGCTGGTCCATCTTGGCATAAGTGAAGCCTATATCGCTGGGCTCTCTATGGGAGGAGGTACAAGCGCAAGCTTTGCCATCAGCCACCCAGACATGACAAGAGCCCTCATTCTTGCGTCCACAGGGGCTGGGGCTACGAATCGTGCACAATGGGAATCAGATCTAAATAGCATGATGCATGACTTGGAGACAGCAGGAGTGAGTTCAATCTTGGAGGCCTTCTCCACGGGGCCAACTCGCACTCAACTCCGGCGAAAGGACCCAACAGCTTGGCAGGAGTTCCACGATGACTTCGCCAAGCACTCTGCTCTGGGTCTGGCACGATGCATGCAAGGCGTGGTGATGGCTAGAAAGACAATACTCCAGATGGAAGCGGAACTACGCGAAATCAAGACTCCCACATTCATAATGGTGGGCGACGAAGACGAACCCTGCATTGAACCAGGGCTGTTCATGAAGCGCACGATAGCCAATTCCGGGCTGTCTTTCTTCCCTCATTGTGGACACCTCCTCAATCTTGAAGAACCCGAGTTGTTCAACGCGGCCGTGCTAGACTTTCTCATCAGAGTAGAAAAGGGCGCATGGCCTGCTCTCTAGAGTGACCTGTGCAAGAGACTGACTTCGCAGGTTGGCATTCAACTCGCCCGAGTCATGACCGGACAATTGCACTGGCACACCGATGGTGTGTCGGCACATAACAACGATTTCACGTGTCATCCTCGCCCAAGAGCACACCAGGATGGCAAGTGAGTCAAGCAAGGCATAGACCCTGAAGGTCTCGATGATCCTGTCGTCGCGTGCGACGAGGACAGGATCGTCGAGTTGCACAGCCCGAACATCGCCTCCGTCTGCAGCGCTGACGGGTACGCCTTCACTGGTGCCGACTCTGTTGAGCCGGCTGGACGCATCGTGAGTACGAAAGCCGGATGCATTCGGAGAGGGCAAGACACACTCGAAGGATGATTGCATGGTACCGGAATCAGAGTGGCGGATAGCAGAACTCCTGGCGGGCCGGCTGCCAGACAGGGTTCCGGTTTTTCTGTTCGAGTTCAGGGGCTTCGCAGCTGTCGCTGCTGGGATGCCCATCGGCGACGCGTATAGCGATGCAGTACGATCCTACGACGTGCAGAGCCGCGCCATTGGCGCGTACCGCCTTGATACCTTCCCAAGATACTCGTACGGGGCCTACGGTGCTTGGGAGTTCGGCGGGGAAGTCCGCTTCCCCACATCGGAATGGCAACAGGCTCCAGCAGTCACTCGATACCCCGTGAACAATGAACAGGATGCCCTGGCCCTCACGGCCCCCGACCCTAGCCCCTCCGGATGCATGCCAATAGCCCTGGCTTTCTCAGCGCTGGCTCGAAATGCCGGTACGCGAGTGATGCCACCCATCACGGGGGTCTTCACGACGGCAGCCAATGTCGCCGGTCTAGACAGACTGTGCCGCTGGGTTATTCGCCGACCTTCCGTCGCGCACCATCTGCTTCAGGTGGTCACAGAACACCTGGTCCAGGTAACACAACTCTGGGTGGACACATTCGGATCGGACATCTGGAGTTGGACGGCTGAGCCATCTTGCTCCAATCAGGTAATCTCGCCCCGCATTTTCGAGGAATTCGTGCTCCCCTACGAGACTGAACTTCACACGAAGATCCTCAAGACGGGAATTCGCCACATAATGACTCACATCTGCGGAGACCAGAACCTCAACTTGCCCCACTGGGCAAAGATCCCCATGGGTGAGCCGGGAGTCGCGACATTCGGCCATGAGGTCGACCTCGAGTATGCCATCAAGCACATGGGGCACTCATGTGTGATTGCGGGAAACGTCGAGCCAGCTTTGCTTCAAACGGCCAGCACAGCCGATGTACTGAATGCCTGCGCGGCCGCCATCCACAAAGGGAAGCAGGCGCCGCTTGGATTCGTGCTCATGCCCGGGTGCAGTACGCCTCCGTACGCCTCCCAAGAGAACATGCGGGCGATGGTTCAGGCGGCCGAACAATATGGTTACTACTAGGCATGCAACTGTCGGAAGCGCCTCTCTCAAAGCAGAAGAGTCCGAGGGCGCCATGCGGTCCTACATCCACAAGTGTGATGCCCCTTACAAGCGATGGGCGGGGTTTCTGATCTGATGCGGAGCAGGATTCTCTGTCTGAGCTTACCGTGGCTGCGGTCCATCGGCTGTTCTGTTGCTGACCATGAAACCGTTGTTCTTGCCGTCGAGGAAGCCGATGGTACCGGGATGATTCGAACCAATTGAGGAGCTTTTCTCGCCAGAGTCGTAGCGTGGATCACAGAGAGCAGATACGTCAGGCCTACTACATGGATGGCAGGAGCATCCTCCCGGTTGCGCCTGAGCGACAGTTGGATCATCGGACGATAAGGAAAGCGCTGCGTGAGCCCGGACCGCCGCGGCATATGCTGCGTCATGGCCGTGTGGGGCCGGTGCCGGCTCCGTTTGTGGCGCAGATAGACACATGGCTTCAGAGAGTCCTAGCACACCCGTCGAAACAGCGCCACACTGCACGGCGCATCATCGAGCGGCTGGTAGATGGACACGGGTTCGGGGGTGTGAGTCCACCATACGCGAGTACGTAAGAAGTACAGGCCCGTCCAGCGACAGGCATCTACATCTGGACACAGACAGTCCTACACGAACGAGACACGACGACGCAAGGAGGAGTATTAGACCATGGACGAACAGGCGAAGCAGACAGTCATCCAGAAAGCCTCTACCCTGGGATTCGAGTATGAGAAGGAGTACCACGGCTGCGGCCAGTGCGTTATAGCTGCACTGCAGGACGCGTTCGACATGCCGGACGACGCCGTCTTCAAGGCGCTGACCGGCCATGCGGGCGGCGGCGCCATAATCGGTGATAGTGGCTGCGGAGCGTACGTGGCGGGTATAGCCTTCCTCAGCGGGCTGCGAGGCCGCGAGCGCGGCGACTTTGCCGACCTCCAAAGACACCGGTTCGTGAGTTTCGCCACCGCGCGCAAGCTGCACGACAAGTTCATCGACGAGTACGGCACCGTCATCTGTCGAGAACTACACACGAAGCTCATGGGCCGCCCCTTCTTCCTGCCCGATCAGGACGAGATGAGGAAGTTCGATGAAGCCGGCGGCCACAGCACCGTTTGCCCCGAAGTGTGCCGCAATGGGGCACGATGGGCCGCGGAGGTAGCATTCGACGAAGGGCTCATCTCCGAAGAGAAGCTCACCGCCATCACCAAGTAACACGCAGGGCGACTGCATATTCCGGTACTCCCAAATCGGATTCGCCCGGGGCGAAGGATGCGGCCTTCGCCCCGGGAATCGTTGTGCGATGTCGAACGAGACGGTGAGCGACGTCGATCGTCGCGCAATACCATTGGCAATTAATGCCGTCGGGGAGAGACGCCGCATGAACAAGGCGATTGGCATGGATCCCCGTGACAATGCGGCAACCGCTCTTGCTGCGTTTGAGTCGGGCGACAAGGTTGAGGTCCTCTCTCGCACCCGGTAAATAGTGCACTACATGAGCATGAATCATGCGTTGCCGCTGACTCAAGAGCTGGCGCTCGCAAACACCCGCGGAGGCAATAGTGTGGTGAAGCACGGAGCGATGATAGACCGTGCGCCGAAGGAGGCCATGGTCAGCGACTACGTCCAGATCTACAATGTCACCAGCGACCGCATACCGCTTACGGTAACATGCTCTCGGTCACACTCGTTGACTTCGCCGTGACAGCAAGAGGAGAACCATGCACTTCCAGGGATATGTGAGAAAGGATGGACCCGTGGGTATCCGCCACACAGTACTTCTGCTGGCGGTACGCGACTGCGGCGAGCCGACAGCCCGCTAGATGGCCGAGGGCATCCCGGGCGCCATATCCGTAGCGCATTGCCACGAGTGCATCGCTCTGGAGGTGGTCCCCACTATCGTCGGCCTGTGCATGAACCCGAACATCCGCAGCGTGGTGCTGGTCGTTATGGGTCGCCAAGGTCAGCGGCCCGAGCCTATTGCAGAGCAGGTAGCAAAGACAGGCAGGCCCGTGCAGATCATCAACATCCACGAGATAGGCAATACGCGCCAAGCCATTGCCAGGGAGTGCGCAGCAGTAACAGCCATAGAGCAGGACACGGCGTTGAGCCTGGTTAAGCTAGCCGGCGGCGCGAGCGCCCTCACCACCAGCGAGTACAACCTGGCTGGCTTCTCAACATCGACGCACGAGATTGTCAATGCGGTGGAGAAGAATACGTATGGGACGCTCACATTGGCTGCCATCTTGGCTCCCACTACCAGCGTGTCACGGACACGCAGTACGGCAATATCCAGAGGCGTATTGATAACAGCCTCGCCCTTGGAGACTGGCGATGGAAGACCTCATACGCGCTTGACGACGAGGTACGGGACCTCGCTGAGAACATACATAACGGACTCACCTAGACAGGTTAAGGAGGGATCATGAGATTCGCAGGCAAGAGAGTACTCGTTACGGGCGGCGGACGCGGCATCGGAAAGGCGATTGCGCTCGCGTTCGCACGCGAGGGGGCTTCGCTGGCAATCAACGACGCACACGTGGTCACCGCTGAGCAGACGGCGGTACAGGCGCGTGAATTCAAGGGCAACGTCATCGCCATCGAGGCTAACGTCGCAGATGAAGGACAGGTCAATTCGATGGTCTATCAGGTCGTCAAAGAACTGGGCGGAGTCGACATCCTCGTGAACAACGCGGGGGTCAGCCAGCCCATCGTGCCGCTAATCGAGCAAGCGACATCCGACTGGGACCGCATCATCGGCATCAACCTTCGTGGCGCTTATCTCTGCTCCAAGTACGCCGCACGGTATATGGTCAAGCAAGAAGCAGGCAAGATTGTGAACATCGCATCGATTGCCGGCCTCACCGGGCAGATGATGCGCACAGCCTATGCACCCTCCAAGGCGGCGGTAATCAACCTCACAATGGTGCTAGCCGTCGAACTGGCAGAATACAACATCAACGTGAATGCCGTGTCTCCCGGGTTGGTTCTGACCGACATGGTCAAGAACCTCCTGGTGCAGGGGAAGATGAACGAAGACGCCGTGCTCCGCCGCACGCCGCTTGGAAGAATGAGTACGCCGGAGGATATCGCCCAGGCAACGTTGTTCCTTGCATCGGAAGAGGCGAAGAACATCACTGGCGTGAACCTGCCGGTTGATGCCGGATGGACTGCGAACGGATGGTACATGTAGCGGCGCGGTTAGAGGGACACGCACCTCGGGGCTGGTCAGAGTTTCAACGAACCAGAGAAGTAGCAACATGGAATTCCTGGGTTACCGTCGTCCTGACCGAAGTGCCGGCGCCCGGAACTACATCGCTGTCTTTCCTGCCGTGCAATGTGGGGATGAGCTGGCCGACCGTATCGCGTGCGAGGTAGGGGAAAGCATGGTCGCGCTTCCACACAATGCCGCGTGCGTGAACATCCAGCCCGACAAGGACATGATTGAGCGCACGCTGGTCGGCCTCGGATGCAATTCCAACGTCGCGAGTGCGATTGTGGTGGGAGTGGACTGCGACGGCATGCCCGCCGACTCGATAGCAGACGGCATCTCTTGCTCGAAGAAGCCGGTTGAACTGGTGACCATCGAGCGCGAGGGGAGTTGCGAGAACGCTGTCATGCCACTCGTGTGACCCTCGACCTCCCCCTGTTCGGCAGAACCGTCGCGATTCTTGAGACAGCCGCGAACCGGGTTGGCATCGACTTCCCAAGACCAACTCAGTGCAGAGCCAGGAACTCGCGCTCATTCACACTCAATACCGACGGTCAAGCCGAACAAAGTGAGACGCACCCTATTTGGATACGGTAATATGGGCGACAATGCCTACTCTTGCACACGGAAGGAGAACAAGCGAATGAACGAAGTCGGAGCGCAACGCATCTTCGGAATGGAGCCCGAACGGGGGCGATGGCTCTTCGTCGTGGCGGGATTCCTCATCAACATCTGCCTCGGCAGCGTGTACGCGTACAGCGTATTCCGCAACCCCGTGCAGGACCTGTTCGGAAGTAGCACCTTCGAGAGCGGACTGCCGTTCATGGTGTTCCTGGCTACCTTCGCAATCCTGATGTTTTTCGGTGGTCGCCTGATCGGCAACATCGGGCCCAAGAAGGTCGGTATCATCGGGGGCGCGCTCGTCGGTGGCGGATGGATTCTCTCCGGAATCGTCCCGGAGGCCGTGCCAAGCATCTGGGCGCTGATCCTGACCTATGGCGTCATAGGCGGCGCCGGCGTCGGCCTCGCCTACGGAGGCCCACTTGCAGTCGCCACCAGATGGTTCCCTGACAAGAAGGGGCTCGCCGTCGGCCTTACCATAGCCGGCTTCGGTGGCTCCCCCTTCGTCACGGCGAATCTGGCACGACCGCTGATAGAGAGCAATGGCCCTCTGCACACCTTCCTCGTAATGGGCATCGCATTCCTCCTCATCGTGGTGGCGCTGTCCTCCATGCTGAAGTTCCCTGCACCCGAGTGGAGACCCGCAGGAATGAGCGCCTCTGCAGGAGCAGGAGCAGCTAGACCCGAATTGGGCACAAGCGCGATGGTTCGCACCTCCAGCTTCTGGGGACTCTTCCTTGCGTACACAATCGGATGCCTCGCCGGCCTGATGGCGATAGGCATCTCCAGTCCCGTCGCAACCGAGGTTATCCAGGTCAACACCGCCACGGCTGCCGCGATGGTTGGTGTGTTCGCCATATTCAATGGCGCCGGTCGGCCGTTGTTCGGCTCGCTGACCGACCGCATCACCCCGAGGTGGGCGGCCACAATCTCGATGCTGGTTATCCTCGTGGCATCTCTTGTTATGCTCAAGGCGGCCTCAGGAACCACCGCCCTTTACGCGATATGCTTCGGCGCGCTCTGGCTCTGCCTGGGAGGATGGCTTGCAATCGCCCCCACCTCAACCGCAGCGTTCTTTGGCCCCAAGAACTACGCCAGGAACTACGGCGTTGTCTTCTTCGCGTACGGCATCGGGGCGATACTGGCGAACATCATCTCCGGGCAGTCCAAGGACCTGTTCGGCAGCTATGACACCGCCTTCATCATCGTGGCCGTGCTCGCGGTTGTAGGAGCGATACTGTCCGTAGTCCTTCTGAAACCGCCGAAGGCATCCTGAGTCGATTCTGAGGTTGGGTCAGACCTCAGGACAAGGACGTCACGAAATCGGTGAGGTATAAGCGTGCAGCAGAGGGATACGTTCGCAACGGCCATCAATTGCATGGACGGCAGGGTGCAACTGCCGGTCATAGAGTGGATGCGACAGGAATACGGCGTCGACTATGTCGACGCCATTACCGAGCCGGGCCCAATCAAGATACTGGCCGAGAATCAAGACGCAGCCACCGTGGAGTCCATCCGGCGGCGGCTTGACATCTCGGTCCATAAGCACGGCTCGCGGAATATCGCGGTCGTGGCGCACTACGACTGTGGCGGAAACCCTGAGGACAAGGACACACAACTGAAGCAACTCTCCTCAGCACTTGAGGTCGTAAGGGATTGGAACTACGACGTGACGCTCGTCGGCCTATGGGTCGACGAGCGTTGGGTCGTGCAGCCAGTCCGGTAGCGGCACAACTCTACCCGGATACACGCGGCTCATGGACCCATCCGTCCACGCGGCGGGCACCCAACCACAGCCGGCAATATGCCATGGCTCGGCGTGTCAGATGCGGAACTTCGCGATGGCATCGCGGTCGAGTTCGTACCCGATTCCCGGCGTCTCAGGAACCCTTATCTTCCCGTTCTTCGGCTGCGGTGGCTCCTGGTAGATGGCCTCCCACCACGGCATGTGTTCGGTCCAGAGTCCATTCGGAATCGCCGCTACAAGGTGAAGCGAGAACTCATCGAAGAGGTGGCTCACGACGGGCAGGTTGAAGGCGTCGGCCATGGCGGCAACCTTCATCCACTCCGTAACCCCACCGACGGCTTGAACATCAATCATCGCGATGTCCGTCGCCTTCTTCACGAACAACTCGCGAAAGCCTCGTTTGAGACTGATGTCCTCTCCGGCGACGACCGGCATATCGAGCGCTGCCGCTATCTGAGATAGCCCATCCGTATTGTGACTGGGGATGGGATCCTCGAGCCAGTACACGCCGTATTTCTCCATCTCCCGGCCCATGACGATGGACTCGTACGTCTCCCATACCCAGAGCACATCAACCATTATGTCAATGTCTGGCCCGACGGCCTCGCGTATCGCGGCAAGCCTGGCGATGTCCTCTTTGTGCGACTTCCAGCCCATGCGCATCTTCACCGCCGGGAACCCCTGCGCCACCAGGTCCGCAGCCTCCTTCTGAAGCTCGTCGATGGTCCTGTCGCGCCAGAGATAGTTGCTCGCATACACCGGGACCTCATCGCGGAAACCGCCAAGCACCTTGGCAAGAGGCATTTCGAGTGCTTTGGCGCGGAGATTCCACAGCGCCATGTCCACAGCCGCCATCGCATAGACTCCGAACCCGTTGTGACCTATTCGTCTGGCCGTCTTCCACAGTGTTTCCCACGCCTCAGCCCACCTGAACACGTCCACGCCGACGATAGTCTCCGCCACTGCATCAACGCACGCCTTGAGAGGCTTGACGTTCATCCCGTTGAAGACCATCGTGAGTCCGTGCGCACTCAACCCTTCTTCCGTGAACACCTCAACGACAATAGGATTGAACGCC
Organism: uncultured Dehalococcoidales bacterium; assembly: GCA_964594245.1. Taxonomy (GTDB): domain Bacteria; phylum Chloroflexota; class Dehalococcoidia; order GIF9; family AB-539-J10; genus SKVJ01. The sequence continues at coordinate 8,836 of CAZQML010000102.1, forward strand.
TGGAACTTGACCGAGCCGACGAACGACTTCTCGACAGGGACAGAAAGAGCCGTACTCTCAACGCGCGTGACCTTCATGATGATTCCTCCTTCTGCTTCGAGGCGCCACACTGGGGACACAGGGGGAGCAGACACCAGTGCAAAACATTATAGCAACCTGTTCGAGCAAAATGGCGATTATCTGACATGGAGTCCCGCGGCCGGTGCATCACGCACACGTATCGAAGCAGGCATGAGAAGGCACGTCCTTCCCCAAAGTCGCATCGCGCCTCTGCTACTATTGCTCTACCGAGCCAGCGGCCTGGTCGCACACCTCGACCGTGCGGCCAATCCATCTTTGAGAATAGAGAGGGTAGCGAAATGCGATACGGACAGGGTGATTTCCAATTCGAGCCGGTCGAGGACTGGGCCCGACTGCCTGAAGGGTGGTCGTTTATCGATATCGGTGGCATCAGCGTCGACCACGAAGACAACATCTACGTACTCAACCGCAGCGAGCACCCCGTCATCGTGTTCGACCCCGAGGGACGCGTTCTCCGCGACTGGGGGGGAGGCTTCTTCAACCGGGCGCACGGAAGCTGTATCGCCCCCGACGGCTCCATATTCTGTACCGACGACGGCCACCACGTGGTGGCGAAGTTTACCCCCGCAGGCGAGCTACTGATGACGATTGGCGCCAAAGGCCAGCCTTCGGACACCGGCTACACCCGCACGTGGGAAGTCTGGCAAAGCCTGTCGACGATACGTCGAGCCGGCCCCCCGTTCAACCGCCCTACCGGCGTAGCGGTATCACCCACAGGCGACATCTTCGTATCGGACGGATACGGCAACGCAAGGGTACACAGGTTCGATGCCGGCGGAGAACTGAAGCTCTCCTGGGGTGAGCCTGGAGGAGCGGCCGGCCAGTTCCGGCTTCCTCATGACATCGCTCTCGACGACAGAGGCCGTGTACTGGTCGCCGACCGTGAGAACAGTCGAATCCAGCTCTTCGACCAGAACGGCACGTTTCTCAGCCAGTGGCATGACGTCATCCGGCCAACCGGACTCTTCATCGACAGCAGTGGCCACGTGTTTGTATCGGAATTCAGCATGCGAATCAGCGTTTTCAGCGCCGAAGGCGAGTTGCTCGCACGCTGGGGAAATCAGACTTTCGACAGGGATGCAGCGCTGCTGCACGCGCCGCACACAGTCGCGGTGGACTCACGTGGAGACGTCTACGTCGGCGAGGTCTCGAAGACCTACGCCCACATGGACAAAGGGGCACACAGCATACACAAGTTCCGTCGGGTCGGCTAGTCAGCTCAAGGCTCTCACACATGCCAGCACCAGCCAACGCAACATGCCGGCCTTTTCCAGCCTGGTAGACCGCAGTATCGAGGAGGCTTGACATGCGCTACGGAGAAGGAAAGCTGCAATACGAACTGATGCCGGATTGGGCCGGGCTGCCGCAGGGCTGGTCAATGCCCGACGTCTGCGGACTTGCGGTCGACCAGGAAGACAACGTCTACATACTCAACCGCAGCGAGCATCCCATAATCGTACTTGACTGCGAGGGACGGTTCCTCAGAAGCTGGGGGGATGGGTTCTTCAGCCGCGCGCACGGCAGCTGCATCGCACCTGACGGCACGGTGTTCTGCACCGATGACTTCAGCCATGTCGTGAGCAAGTTCAGTCTCTCGGGCGAATTGCTCATGATGATGGGGACGAGGGGGCAAGGGTCCGACACAGGGTACGTGCGCGCATGGGACCTGTGGCAAGGCCTTGGATTCATAGTACGAGGCGGACCTCCATTCAACCGGCCAACCGGCGTTGCAGTCACCGCTTCAGGCGACATCTTCGTGACTGACGGGTACGGAAATGCCAGGGTCCACCGCTTCGACTCCTCAGGAAGGCTCCAACTCTCGTGGGGCGAGCCTGGAGGAGGGCCGGGGCAGTTCCGACTGCCCCATGACATCGCCATCGACGCAAAAGGACGCCTGCTGGTCGCTGATCGCGAGAACAATCGACTTCAGCTGTTCGACCAGACGGGCGCGTTCCTGGAGCAGTGGACCGACGTGGTCCGCCCAGCCGGCATATGCATAGACGCCGAAGGCCTTGTCTACGTGTCGGAGCTTGCCATGCGCATCAGCACTTTCAGCTCCGACGGAGAACTGCTCACGAGATGGGGCAACCGCGGCGCGGACATTGAAACGGCACTGTTTCACGGACCGCACACCATCGCTGTCGACTCCAGCGGGGACGTCTATGTCGGCGACGTTGCCATGACACTTGCGCATGTGGACAAGGGCGCGAACACCATACAGAAGTTCAGGCGGGCGAAGTAGCCGGCTGCAGGCCCCGGCGTTTCGTGCCGCAATCCGCACCAAGGCGAGTGTCGCAGATAGTCCTCACCAGAGACCAGGGATAATGGCCTTGCGGCCCTCGGGGTAGTCGTCGAAGTACGCGCGGCACCACCGCAGGTGAGCTTGAGCACGCGGCAGCAGGTTCGAGCCGGCCCACACTGCGAAGCTCAAGCCCGCCAGCGACCATGTGGCTATCGCCCATCCAACCCAGATCAGTATCTCCCCGAGGTAGTTCGGACAGCAGATATACCGAAATATGCCATCATCGATGACGCAGTAGCGTTCACCGGTCCTGGCGCGCTCCGAACGCAGCACCCGATCGGAATGGCGGTTCAGCGCGTACCCAAGCACGAATAGCATCAGCCCCACAACGAAGCGAGGGTCCGTGAGCCACTCGTCGGGATAGCCCGAAGAGAGAGTAAAGAGGTAGCGGCCATTGACGTACGTATTGACAACGTTGAACGCGATGGCAGAAGCCACGATAGCCAGTGGCACGCGCCGCCCGGACACTCCAAGGGAGAACGGATAGACAAACGCGCGGTGAACGTAGTGAACCTGCCACATGATGAAGAACACCAGCAGTGGAGCCGAACGTGGATTCGAGCCTACAAGGAACCACAGCAAGAACAACAGTGGCGCCGGCGCCTCCATCAGCAGCCAACTCGCCCGGGTTTTGAGCGTTGCGCCCCAACCGCTTCGTGAGTGTCGCCCGTAGGGTGCCGGCACGCGTAGCAGCACCACGAACATCACCGCTGCGAGCACGAACCAGGAACGGAGAAGAAGGTCGAAGAACTCCGCCTCGTTCACTCTGGTCCTCCTCCATTGCAGACGGACGAGGGAAGATAGCCGTTCTGGCTGAACCAGCGATACGTATCTGCAAGCGTCTCTGCGAACTCACGTGGCTGGTAGCCCAGTTCCGCGCTGGCCCTGTCGTGGCTGACGTGACGACACTTCGCAAGCGAGTCAATGGAATAGCAGGTGAACAGCGGGTCAATCCCGAGGACGCGGCATGCACCTTCGGCCAGCGGACCGCACGCGCGCGCAAGAGGAAGCGGTAAGGTCACACCAGAAGCCTTCGTTCCGGTGAGGCAACGCGCCAAGGTGGCGACATCCGGGAGTGAGACCCAGTGGCCCGAGAGCACGTACCTGCGGCCCGAAGGGGCCGACTCCGCAGCGGCAATCGCTCCTGCCGCCACATCCCGCGCATCCACCCAGTCGAAACCACCGGAGACGAGCACCGGTAGCCGCTTCCTGGCGAGGGCAATCAGTACCCGTCCGAAATGAGACGGACGGTAGTCGTAGGGGCCAACAACACCTGTGGGAAGCAGCACAACCGCGTCCAGCCCCTGCCGCACAGCATCCATGATGAGCAGCTCGCCTCTCGCCTTCGAACGGTCGTAGGCCGGGCACCCGGCATCATCAGCGAGAGGAGTCTCTTCGGATAGCTCGGCCGCTGCACGACCTTCGGCAAGAGCGTGTATCGAGCTGAAATGCACGAGGCGTCGAACGCGGGAATCGAGACACGCCTGCACGACATTGCGCGTGCCCTCGACGTTGACACCAATGAGCTTGACGCAGTCACCTCTCGCGATAGAGATGTGACCCGCGAGATGAAACACAACATCCGCGCCATCGAACGCCCTTAGCAGCGATGCGTAATCGGTCACGTCCCCGGTCACAGTCTGAATGTCGAGCCCGACAAGCGCGGTACTGCCGACATGCACCATCCCACAAACTGCATGTCCACGCTCCAACAGGGCTCGAACCAGGTTCGCGCCGACGTGGCCGGATGCGCCTGTCACCACGCACTTCATCACAATACCACGTGAGACAATTCCTGCCTGGCCCCACCCGAGAAGCTACCGGAACGGGCCAACAAGTCCGGCCTAGTATGCCATGGCAGTTGAGGACACGAAAGCCATCATTCCGGGACAGCAGCCAGCCGGGCAACCAGCCTCAACCGGGCCGTGGCGGTGGCTTCAGTGTCTCATTGCGCTGAGAGTATCCGGTGTACGGCGCCAGTCCACTCCTCATACAGTCGGTGCATCTGCTCTGCCGGCATTCCGGGCATGAACACCCGCTCAATGGCAAGGGCGCCTTCCAGTTCCGCGACATCGGACCAGAAGCCACTACCGAGGCCTGCCAGGTAGGAAGCACCTCGAGCCGTGGTCTCCACATCCAAAGGCCTCACGAGTCGCACTCCGAGGATGTCCGACTGGAATTGACAGACGAAGTCGTTGGCCGCTGCGCCACCATCTACCTTCAGTTCATCAACTTCCAGCCCGGAGTCGCCAACCATCGCATCGATGACGTCCTTCGTCCGGTAGCACATCGCCTCGAGAGCGGCACGCACCACGTGCTCGCGCGTGGTTCCCCTTGTAATCCCGACGATTGCGCCACGCGAGTCCTGCTCCCAGTATGGCGCCCCCATACCGACCAGCGCCGGAACGAAATACACGCCGGCGTTGTCCGGCACCGCCTCGGCCATATGCTGCGATGCACTTGCAGAGTCAAGCAGGCCGAGTCCGTCACGGAGCCACTGGATAACCGCGCCTGCGGTGAAGATCGCACCCTCGAGCACGTACACGGGACTCCCTGTTGCGCCACAGCCGAGTGTGGTGATGAGGCGCGAATCACCGGCGGGGCGCCGGTCGCCTGCATTCAGCAGAACGAATGCTCCAGTGCCATAGGTGTTCTTGGCAGAGCCGGGAACAAAGCATGCCTGGCCAAAGAGCGCCGATTGCTGGTCTCCCGCCATGCCCGTGATGGGCAGGCCGTTCGGCAATCCGCAATCTGCGGCAATGGTGCCAAAGTCGCCCGAAGACCTCCGTACTTCGGGCATCACCCAAGTCGGCACCCGAAACTCGTCGAGCAGCTCATCACTCCATGCCACTCGATCAATGTCAAAGAGCATTGTGCGCGCTGCATTCGTGTAGTCGGTCGCGTGCACCGCGCCCCCGGTCAGTTTCCACAGAAGCCAGGAGTCCACAGTCCCGAATCGCAGACGCCCGCGCTGTGCGCTGTTCCGAACGGCGGCGACGTTCTGCATCAACCATTCCAGCTTCGTGGCCGAGAAATACGCGTCAACGGGAAGCCCGGTGATGCGGCGGATGGACTGTTGCATCGACGCATCCTGGTTCAACTCGTTGCAGCGCTCCGCCGTCCGCCGACACTGCCACACGATGGCGTTGTGAAGAGTTTCGCCGGTGACGGCGTCCCAGACAACAGTGGTCTCGCGCTGGTTCGTTATGCCAACGCAAACAACAGAAACGCCGGAGGCTCCGGCAAGGACGTCCCTGATACAGCCGACAACGCTGCCCCATATCTCCAGAGGATTGTGCTCAACCCAGCCCGGTTTCGGAAAGTACTGAGGAAACTCACGGTAGGCTGACCCCAGCCGACCGCCATCTACGCCATACAACACAGCCCGGCTTCCCGTCGTACCCTGGTCTATCGCCAATACGCATTCCTTCTTGCTCAACTCCTCACCCTCCCGCAACGAGCGCAGTCCTGTCGAAATCCCGAAATCCTGGCACCGCCCCTCGTAAGACAATAACACACGAATGACTCCCGCGGCTCCGGCGTGGCCGGCATCGCGGCGGGCCGGCCCCTCGTCATCCGGAATCGGAGGTTGCCGGCATGCGGCACAGGGAGCCTTGAGATTCCTGAGACCGCAAAGGCAAAGTGCTGTAGAATAGCTATCCCGAGCCCGGCTGGCCACTTCGCCTCTGTAGGGGGAGTCCGTGCAAGCCCGAATCTACGCTGGGCACGGCGGTGTCCAATACGTGAACACTGAATGGAGGCCAACACAAATGAGAATTCTATTCGTCGGCGAGAGAGCTTTGGGGGAGAAAGTCCTGAGGGCGCTGGTGGCAAAGGAGTACCAGGTTGTGGGAGTCTGCACCTCCCCCGATGCGGCAGGCACTCCGAACCGCGTGAAGCAGGCGGCAGACGAATTCGGCATACCCTTTGTACCTCTTGAGAACGTGAAGCAACCGCAATTCCTCGAGCAGTGCCGCGCCCTGGCCCCTGACCTCACCGTCATGGCCTACGTGACCAAGATACTCCCAGAAGTCTTCTTCACGCTGGCGAGCACCGGCACAATAGAGTGGCATCCATCGCTACTGCCGAAGCACGGAGGTCCCAACGCCTTGATCTGGCCAGTAGTGCAAGGAGAAACGAGGACGGGCGTCACAATCTTCTGGCCGGACGGGGGCATCGACACTGGCCCGATACTGCTTCAGAAGGAAGTGGACATATCGCCCGACGACACCGTCGGTTCACTGTACAGCCGGAAGATCGTTCCGGTCAGTCTGGACGCACTGCTTGAAGCAGTTGACCTCGTCAAGAAGGGGCTCGCTCCCCGAATACCACAGGACAGTTCGCAGGCAACCTACGAAGGCATGTTCAAAGAGGACCACGCCTGGGTCGACTGGCGCCGTCCTGCGAAGGAGGTGTTCGACCTCATCAGGGGGGCCAATCCCGCTCCGGCGGCTCGAACCAATGCACGAGGGCACACGGTCAGGCTGTTCGACTCGGTCCTACTCGCTGACACCAGTTCGGCCCGCCCGGGCACCATCACTGCAGTGACGGATGAGGGCTTCACCGTGGCAGCAGAGGGCGGCTCAATTCTTGTCAAACAAGCCGCGCAACCCGGCTCAGCCCCCATCGACGCAGGGACCATATGCAGTCAGCTGGGGCTGCAAGTGGGTGACGTACTCGGCCCGAAGGACACGTCGCAGTAGCGACGGTGCCAACCACCGGCACGGTCGCTGGAGCAGGAGCCTTCCTGCCGCCACTTGATGGTCGCATAACCAGGGTATTCGCGT
>CAZQML010000103.1:0-8126 GCA_964594245.1 uncultured Dehalococcoidales bacterium
CAGGGGAGCGACTCGTCGAGCGAGCGCTCTCGGTTGGCATAGTCCTCTATGCGGCAGCCGCATGACTCGAAGGCAAGCTGCCACTTGTCGAACGAGAAGCATTCCCCCCACGCGTCGAACCTGCTGCCAAGTTGCCACGCGCGGAGGATTGCCTTGCCGACACGGCGGTCTCCTCTCGAAAGCGCGGCTTCGAGCTGGCTGACGTGCTGGTCTGGCCAGGAGAGCTTGACACGGTCCGTACGCAGGCCTTTCTTGAGCAGGTCCACCTTCGAGAGGACTTGCTGCCAGTCGTCCTGCGCGGCCCACTGACAGGGAGTGTGAGGCTTTGGAACGAGGAGGTTCACGCTCACATTCAGACGAAATGGAGAGCCTGCCCGGGAAATCCTGCGCACGAGGTCGGTGATGCCTTCGACGTCCTCCTCCGTCTCGGTGGGTAGCCCCACCATGAAGTAGAGTTTGAGCTTCGTCCAGCCGCCCTCGAGCAGCGCCTGCACCGTGCTGAACACGTCGTCCTCGGTGACGTTCTTGTTGATTGCACGCCTCAACCGCTCTGTTCCCGCCTCCGGCGCGAAAGTGAACGAACTGCTTCGCCGTCCGGAGAGCCGCTCAAGCAGACGAACAGACTCCGGCCCGATCCTGAGGCTGGGGAGAGAAAGCGAGATGTTCTGCCGGTGGCAGAGTGGCTGCAGGTCGGAGACGAGTTCCTCGATCTCCGGGTAGTCGCTGCTGCTGAGAGATAGAAGCGACAGCTCGCTGTAGCCGCAGTTGGCCGCCAGTTCTTCGCATGCGTCCACGATTTGCGCGCGGTCGCGGATTCGCGAGGGACGGTCGATCATGCCGGCCTGGCAGAAGCGGCAACCGCGCGTGCAGCCTCTCTGAATCTCCACGCTCGCGTAGTCGTGCACGGCCTCAAGGAACGGCACAACCGGCCTTGTTGGTGGTGGCGGCAGGACGGGGACTATCCTGCGGGAGATAGAAGCGGACGCCTCGGGAACTGTGGGCTCGAGCGACTGGAACGAGCCGTCAGCGTTGTAGCGTGGTGTGTAGAAGGCAGGCACATAGACCCCGGAAAGCCGGGCGGCTGCCCTCAAGAAGCGCTGACGTCCGGCTCCATGTGCGCGGAAGACGTCCAGAAGCTCCGGCAGTCCCTCCTCTGCCTCTCCGATGAAGAAGAGGTCGATGAAGTCGGACATCGGCTCGGGATTGACGGCACAACTGCCGCCGGCGATGACGAGGGGGTGTCTTTCGCCTCTCTGCTCACGTAGAAGAGGTATGCCTCCCAGGTCGAGCACGGTGAGTACGTTGGTGTACGTGAGCTCGTATCCCAGCGAGAATGCCACGATGTCGAACTCATCCAGAGGATGTCTTGTCTCGAGCGAGAAGAGGCGTTGCCCGCTGCCTCGCAGCAGTTCCTCCATGTCCGCCCACGGTGTGAACACTCGCTCCGCGATGACGTCCGGCTGCCTGTTCAATATCTCGTAGAGGACGGGCAGCGCAAGGTTGGACATCCCCAGTTCGTAGGTATCCGGGTAGCAGAGAGCGATTCGCAGAGACGCGCTATCCCAGACCCTGGCAATGGAGTTCCACTCGCCGCCGGTGTATCTGGCGGGACGGGATACCTGATGGAAGGCGGATTCCGGAAAGCTCACAATCTGTTCCCGCATTATAGTCGCTGAGGCGCAGGCGCTCAATTCGAGCGACGGGCCGCGGCGTCGCGGCACTCGTTGACCTGGCGTCGCGCGGAGGCCTAGAATGCGACTTCGTCATTATGAAGGCACTTGTGCAGCGTGTTCTTGCCGGCTCAGTGACCGTTGACGAGGCGGTTGTCGGGAGTATCGGGCCTGGATTGGTCATTCTGCTTGGCGTTGGCCGTGAGGATAGGGAGGAGGATGCCGACTACCTCGCGCAGAAGGTGGCGAACCTGAGGATATTCCCGAATGCGGCTGCTGAATTCGACCGGTCGGTCCTGGATTTGGGAGGCGGCGTCCTCGTGGTCAGCCAGTTCACGCTAATGGCGGATACGAAGAAGGGAAGAAGACCGAGCTTCACGGCGGCGGCTCCGCCTGAGAGTGCTCGTTCGCTCTACGAACGCTTCGTGCACTCCCTGAGGCAGCAGGGGCTGACGGTGGCGACGGGCATCTTCCAGCAGCACATGCACGTCGAGATACACAACGACGGGCCCGTGACGCTGCTGGTTGACAGCAATCGCTCGTAGGCACCTCTTGCTGCAGGCGTCCTCCGAGAGGGACTTCCTCTCCGGGCTGCATCGAGATAGCCGTCACAGTTGTTACGGAAAGAGTTCTGCTATAATCGCCGACCATGACAAAGAGTAAAATGGTGTGGGGGTGGCTGGCTGTTCTTGTGGCGCTTGACCTCGTGGTCCCCTGGGTCGTGTTGGGCAACGAGGGACGATTCCTCGGCGCCTTTCTGTTCTGGGTCGTGTGGACGGTTGTTGCCATCGCCAGCATGTTCCTACTCTTGCTGAGGTGGCGAGAATGACCTCTACCGCCTGGGCATGGCTCGCTGTTGGCATATACGTCGTGCTGGGGTTCCTCATCGCCGTCGCTGCGCGGCGGCATGTGGGGGGCGGCATGAGCGAATTCTTCCTGGCCGACCGCCGCGTGGGCGGCTTCATCGCGGCACTCACGTACAGCGCGACCACATACAGTGCGTTCATGCTCGTGGGGCTTGCCGGCTTGAGCTACACGGGAGGAGTCGGCGCACTCGGGTTCGAGCTGACCTATCTCTGCGGACTCTTTCTAGCGGTCTTCTTCCTTCCCAGGTTCTGGCTGGTCGGACGCAAGTACGGGTACATCACGCCGATGGACCTTCTGTCTGACAGGTACCAGAGCAAGAAGGTGGGAGCTGTGGCGGCACTCCTGGCACTCGTGTTCCTTGTCCCCTACTGCGCAGCACAGTTGCTGGGTATCGGTTTGCTTCTGAACGGCCTCAGTGGAGGAGGCATCCCCGTCATACTGGGTATCCTGGTGGCCACGCTCATCGCCATCGCCTGGTCCCGGATTGCGGGCCTGCGGTCTATCGCATGGACGGACGCATTTCAGGCCATCGTGATGATTGTGAGCGCCACCGTGCTGGTCGGGTTTGTGATCTCCGAGTTGGGAGGACTAGGCTCGTTCTTCTCGCGCTTCGAGGCGGAGTACCCCGAGCTGCTTTGTGTGCCGTCAGGCTCGGGCATGTGGAGCGTGAACATGTTCATCGGGCTGGCGCTTCCGTGGTTCTTCTTCTGCCTGTCCAACCCACAGGTGAGCCAGAGGTTCTTCATCCCCGCCTCGGTGAAGGCGATGAAGCAGATGCTGGGAGGATTCCTCGTGTTTGGCTTCGTCTACACGTTGATCGCGGTGCTGTGGGGCTTTGGGGCGAAGCTGCTCGTTCCCGGACTTGAGAATGCCGACATGGCAACCCCGACGCTGCTCGCAATGCCTTTTGTGCCCAAGGCGCTGGCACTCGTGGCGATGATTGGCATCGTTGCGGCTGCGGTGTCCACTATCGACTCGATTCTGCTCACGCTGTCTTCAGTGTGGGCGCGAGATGTGTATCGAGGCGTGTTCAACCCGCAGGCAAGCGAGGCAAAGGAACTCAAGGTCGGACAGTGGGTCATACCCATCATGGCCCTTGTCGCACTCGTCTTTGCATGGCAGGTGTCCAGCAAGGGCGGCATAGATTTCATGATTGCACCCCTGTCGGCAGCCGCGTCTGCGGGCCTCCTGATGGTCGTCCCGAGCATCTTCGGCGCATTCTACTGGAAGCGCGCCACTGCGCCGGCGGCGATAGGGAGCATACTGTCCGGAGCCCTGCTTGTCCTGGTGCTCCAGGTCACGGGACTCAAGCCACTAGGCTGGTGGCCCGGAGTATGGGGGCTCATCCTGTGTGTGGTGGTATTTGTGGTCGTGAGCCTCGTCACGCGGGCACCCAGAGATAAGGCCGAAGAGTTCATGGGCTACGCTGCCCAGAAGCTCGACTCCGGCGGCTACGTCTAATGTGCCGCGCGTGACAGAGTGCGGGCTACTCTTATGCCTGTCGTGCGATGACGCTGATCTTGGACACCTTGATGAGCGCACCGGATTCGGTCTTCAGCACAACAGTCATGTCTTCGATGCTCTCCACCGTGCCGTAGAGACCGCCGCTCGTGATCACCTTGCTTCCCTTCTTGAGGGCCAGTAGGAGTGCTTCTTGCTCCTTCTGGCGCTTCCGCTGGGGGCGGATGGTGAAGAAGTACATGGCGCCGAACATGAGGACGAAGAAGAACAGTAGCGGTAGCAGTGAAGTCAGTTCCTGACCCATAGTTGATGGACCCTCCTTGATTCAGTATGGCTATTGTAGTCGAGAGTTCCCTGCAGTGCCCATGCACTGGCCTTGTCTATCGTGACTTGTACGAGTTGGCCCGTCAACCCCTCTTCACTTTCGAAGAACACGAGCTTGTCCGTCCGTGTCCTGCCGAACCACTTGCCTCTCCTCCTGCCCTGCACGAGTACGTCCTCGGTGCCCCGAATGTAGCGCTCGTTTATCTGGCCTGCAACCGCTTCCTGGAGAATCTCCACGCGATGCAATCGTGAGCGTTTGACGTCATCGGGGACCGAGTCAGCGTACTTGCGCGCTGCAAGCGTACCCGGGCGAGGCGAGTATGCTGCGACGTGTACCACGTCGAAGCGCAAGCGTTCGAGAGTGGAGTGGGTCTCCTCGAACTGCAACTCCGTTTCTCCCGGAAAGCCCACGATGATGTCGGTGCTCAGCGAGATTCGCGGCATTGCCGCTCTGATTTCGTCCACGAGCCGGGAATAGTCCTCCACAGTGTACCCGCGGTTCATCTCTCGGAGGATATCGTTGTTCCCTGACTGGAGAGCGAGATCGATGTGCTCGCATACCTTGTCGAGTTCCGCCATGGTACTGATGAGCCGCCTGCTCATGTCCTTGGGATGGTTCGTAAGGAAGCGGATTCGCAGCAGTCCTGGGATGGGCTGCAAGCGCATGAGGAGTTCTGCCAGATCGGGATGACCCGGCAGGTCGTGGCCAAAGGAGTCAACGTTCTGCCCTAGCAGCACGACCTCTCTGGTGCCGCGCAGCACCAGTTCCCGCACCTCTGCTTCAATCTCCTCAATCGGACGGCTCACCTCGCGACCCCTGGTGTAGGGCACGATGCAGTATGTGCAGAAGTTGTTGCAGCCCTGGATGATGGGAACGTATGTTGAGACACCGGCCGAGCCGTCTGCCTCGATTGCCCTGGCGCAGGGAGTGTCTCCCGCGCTGTCATGCGGCAAACCTTGCGGCGCGGCAGCGCCGGGGAGTGGATGAGCGGAGAGCCATTCGGAGAGCTGGTCGTAGGCCCCCGCGTCGAAGAAGAGGTCGACGTGAGGGAACCGCTTGTGGAGCGCCTTCCTGTCTCGTGCTGTGAAGCAGCCTGTGACGGCGATACGTAGGTCTTGCCGCTCCCGCTTGATACCCTTCAGCAGCCCCAAGGTACCGATGATTCTGTCTTCTGCGCTCTGCCGCACGACGCAAGTGTTCAGTATGACGAGGTCAGCCCTCTCGAGCCTGGCATCCTCCTCGTAGCCGCCAGCCGTCAGCAGCCCGGCGATGCGTCGGGATTCTGCCTTGTTCATCTGGCAGCCGATTGTCCAGAGATGGTAGTGCGGCATAAGAGACTATATCTGCGAGGAAGAGTCATATAGTAAAGTATGGCTTCGTGGGAGGCAAACAACCAGAAGGCAAAAACGACCGGAAGGGGCATTGGGAGCGCCTGCGCAAGAGGTTCGCCCAGAACGGACTGGCGGGCTTCCACGACTACGAAGTTGTCGAGTTGCTCTTGACGCTTGCTGGAGGCAGTGGTGACTGCAAGCCGGCAGCAAAAGAGGCCATCAAGCGGTTCAAGAGCGTGAGGGGCGTCCTTGATGCGCCCGAGGAAGGATTGCGTGAGATTGCGAACGTCGGACCGAGGCGAGTCCTCGTCATCAAGCTCGTGAAGGCACTGGCGGAGAGGTACTATGGAGAACGCCTTGAGGAGCAGAAAATCGTGCTCGGTAACTCGCAGACGGTGGTTGACTATCTGAGTATCTCCATGCGCGCGCTGGACAAGGAGCGTTTCTGCGCGGTGTATCTCGACGCACAGAACGGCCCGCTGGCCGTTGAGACCCTTTTCGAGGGAACCCTCACGTCCAGCGCTGTCTATCCACGAGAAATATTCAAGAAAGCTATCAAGCACAATGCCGCATCGGTCATCTTCGCCCACAATCACCCGTCAGGCTGTGCCGAGCCGAGCGACAACGACCGCCAGATAACGCGCGACCTTGTCCTGGCTGCGAGCTTCATGGAGATGCGCGTCCTCGACCATATCGTCGTCGGCGCCAACTCCCATTTCAGCTTCGCCGACCACGGCTTGATTCGGGAGTATGGCAAGGAGGCGCTGGACTTCCAGGAGAGCAGGCGCAGTTCCGGGTGACGACTCCCCGTCGGCCCTCGCACTAGCCCCTGTCGAAGTACGGGCTCTTGCCCGTAGTGCTCAGCGGAATGCCGAGGACGACATCGGCCTCCAGCCAGCGCAGTTTCGTCGCTGCGGCTCCCACCGTGTACATGATTCTGTTGTCGACGTTCAGATCTCCCGCGACCTTCACAGCGGAGCCCAGGGCGATGCCGAGGTCCAGTGAGGCGAACACACACAGCGGGCCGAAGAAGTCCTTGCCTTCCTGGAGCCGCGCGTTGAGCAGTCCCTTGCAGGTCTTGAATCCGCACGCGCCGCAGTCAAGGGGCAGTTCCGGCTTCTTCGGGACCCCCGAAACACCGATGAGGACAACGCACTCGGAGCCGCGCACATTGGCAGCGTCTCTTCGGAAGGACGGTCCCAGATGCTCCGACTGCTTGTTGGAGAATTCCTCCATCGCTGCTGCGAGCAACTCGATGTCCTCGCCCTCGACTACCATGGTCTGAGTTGTGTCCACTCCCCTGGTCTTCGGGGCGGTGCGTGCGCCGGCAGCCATGAGGTTTGCCACCGTCCTGATGGCGGCCCTTTCCGCGTCGCTTGATGATATCCGTGCCATGTCAGTCCTCCTTCGTGGGATAGGGCTTGGGCTTGCGTTCGGTTCGCTGTCGGAAACCCCATATTGTAGGCCAGAGCCCTCGATACTGCCAATCCTGTCTTCCACACCTCATGTGCCGATGGTACAATAGCCTCAGGGATGGAGAGGCGCAGGCGAGGAATCGGAAGGAGAGACGCGATGGACACGTTGCCCGGCTCCGTCGGTCGCGGCTTCCGCCGCCCGCCTGCGGCCACGCTGGCAGGAGTCTGTGCGCTGGTCTTCGGGCTGCTTGTGCTGGTGGGGTGTGCGTCAACCACCTATGCGCAGACGATCAGAATTACGGCCGAGTCCGTCAACGCTGCGGGTCTGTTCGCACGTGTCGAGTATCTTCGTGACGGAGAGGTCGTGAACTCCGTCCACCTCATCGATGGGAATGGAGACGGTGTGATTGATGGGAAGTCGGGTCCCGGGGAAGAAGGCCTATGGCCTGACGGCTGGGAGTGGTTCGATAACATGTACAAGGATGTTGTCGTCGGACAGTCGACGATGACGTTTGACGGACATAAGGTTGTGGTCACAGAGCTCAGCGAGTACGAGTTCATCGTCGGCGAGTACGAATGCCGAAACCTCGCCTAGGGCTTCCCGGCGCCGCGAGTCGCCCTTCGGAGGATGCCGATGACAACAGACTGTGTCTTCTGCCGCATCGTGGCCGGCGAGATACCTGCTGATATCGTCTACCAGGATGTCGAGATTATCGCATTCAGAGATATTCATCCGGTCGCCCCGACCCATATCCTGCTTCTGCCTCGAAAGCACATAGGGTCCGTGCAGGAACTGGACGCGAGTGATGAGGGTCTGGTTGGCAGGATGGTGCTGCGTGCCAGGCAACTCGCCGAGCAGGAGGGAGTGGCTGAACGGGGCTATCGGTTGGTCGTCAACTGCGGGCCAGAAGGCGGGCAGATAGTACCGCATCTGCATCTCCATCTGATAGGCGGCAGGCAACTGGGCGGCAGAGTAGGCTAGAGCCCGCGCAGCCTCTGTTCGACCAGTTCTATGCTTGAATCCGGGGTCGAGGCTCCTGCCGTGATTCCGACGTGT
>CAZQML010000104.1:0-7154 GCA_964594245.1 uncultured Dehalococcoidales bacterium
ACCTTCAGCACGCGGTGATAGCCGCGCGCCGAGAGGTGGAGCTGGCGCATCGCCGCGTGGAGGACCTCCTTGCCGCGCGGTGTGAGCTTGCAGAAGGCTGTCACGTCGCGGGCGGGCATGTCCGCATTACAGGTGGCCTTGCGTCCAGCGAGGCGCCTGTCCTGAATCGCACTCGCCGCCATCACGCGGGGGCGCACATCAGCCGAGCCTTCCCCGTCGCTTGTGCTCGTCAGCTTGTCGTAGTCGACGCGCGGAACGTCGACGAAGATGTCTATGCGGTCCAGCAGCGGCCCGCTGACGCGCTTGCGGTAGCGCGCGATGTCTGAGAGCGAGCACTTGCACTCGCGAAACGGGTCGCCGTAGTGCCCGCAGGGACATTCGCGTGGAAAGCAGTAGCAGCAAAGTGAAGCTGCCGCCGATAGTGCTCATGGTGGTGGTGATTCAGGGCTTGCGGGCTTGAATGCCGTAGGAACTCTAGGGACACCATACTTGCCTCTTCGCAGGGACTGAGACTCTGCGGAGTCCTTGGCCCTTCCAGCTACTCCCCCTCGCGCTTGCGGTACTGCAACGCTTTGGCGATGGTGTGGACGAAGCGCGATTCCAGGGCGGTGCTTTCGGCCGGGACAGGTATGGTGTTCCTGGAACTCGCTGGTGTCGCCGGAACTCTCCCTGAAATCCCTGCGGTCTGCTGGATGCCAGACTAGCGGCTCACGTCGTGGCAAGAGACAAGTATGGCATCCCCTGGACTACGGGATTGCTAAGCGATGCCAACACAACCTTCCACCGACTTCAGCCCAGGTGTGCCACAGCAGAGTGGCCCTCAGAGGTGCAGTCCGGCTGCAGCCCTCACGATGAGAATGCGAACCCCTTCCGAAAGACAGCCAGGCAGGACTCAACAACGTCGGTGTAGAACCGAGTGCCGCTGCCCGCTGATATTTCCTCAAGCGCCGCATCGATGCCGAGCGCGGCACGATAGGGGCGGTGCGAGGACATGGCCTCCACCACATCGGCGACCGCCAGTATGCTCGCCTCGGGCAGTATCTCGTCTCCGGAGAGTCCGGCCGGGTACCCAGTGCCGTCGTACCTTTCATGGTGTTGGAGCACTGTCTCGGGCACCGGATACGGCAATTCGGCCTGCCTCAGCATGTCGTAGCCGGCCTGCGGATGGGTCTTGATCAGCGCGAACTCCGCCTGGGAAAGCTTGCCGGGCTTCGAGAGTATCTCGGCTGGCACTGCAATCTTGCCGATATCGTGTATCAGCGCCGCCATCTCTATCAGCGGCACGCATGAGTCTTCAGGGAGACGCATCTCGCGGGCGATGGCCACCGCCAGTTCAGCCACGTGTTTCTGATGTCCGGACGTGTACGCATCTCGTGTCTCAGTCATCTGCTGGATGACATGGAGTGTGCCTTGCAGTTGTTGTTGGAGCCGGGCCTGGCTCGCCAGAAGTTGCTCCTCCACCCGCTTGTGTTCAGTGACGTCCTGAATGGTGCCGGTCAACCTGGTCACGCATCCCGCTGCATCTTTGACCGGGTGTATCCAGGTAGTGAAGTTGACAGACTTTCCGCTTGGTAGGGTTGCATCAAGGTCGCAATGGGATTGCTGTCCCTTTTCAATGGCGAGGCGAGACAACTCCTTCAATTGTGCCGCTTGCTCCGGAGGATAGTAGCCGGCCTCTTCCTCAACAGTGGGCGGCCCCAACGTCTTGTCACGCTCATACAGTTCATACACCTGGTCAGACCACTCAATCCGGTTGGTGGCAGTGTCAAACT
Organism: uncultured Dehalococcoidales bacterium; assembly: GCA_964594245.1. Taxonomy (GTDB): domain Bacteria; phylum Chloroflexota; class Dehalococcoidia; order GIF9; family AB-539-J10; genus SKVJ01. The sequence continues at coordinate 1,773 of CAZQML010000104.1, forward strand.
CCCAGTGCCCGATCCTTCCGATTTTCTGAGCAACCTTCAGGCATTGCTCGCTCCTCTTCAGCGCCTCCTCCACTCGCTTGCGTTCTCTCCTCACCTCAGCCTGGCTTAGCTCACGCTCAACGGCGGACGGAAGCCGTCCCAGATTGTGTTTCATCACGTAGTCATGGGCGCCGGCTTTCATCATCCCCACTGCTGTTTCTTCGCCAACGGCGCCGGTTACGACGATGAAGGGCAAGTCCAGACCGATTTCCTGCAACAGTTTCAAGGCAGCAGGGGCACTGAAGCGGGGCATGATGTAGTCACTGATGACGACATCCCATGTCCCTTCCTTGAGCGCAGCATCCATGGCTTCCGGAGTCTCGACGCGCTTGGACACAAGGTCGTAGCCGCCACGCCGCAGTTCACGCAGCACCAGCAGCGCGTCGTCCTCGGAATCCTCAATAACCAGTGCTCGGAGCGGTTTGCCCATCTATGCTCTCGTTGTCGAGGGTGGCAGTTCATTCAGGAGGAGCCAGTACATCCCCAGCTGGCGCACGGCTTCACTGAACTGGAGGAAGTCCACCGGTTTGCGGACGTAGCTGTTGGCGCCCAGTTCATAGCTGGCGACCACGTCGATCTCTTCCCTGGACGAGGTGACTACAACCACGGGAAGATACTTTGTCCGTTCGTCAGCACGCAGGCGGTGCAATACCTCCAGGCCATCTATCTTGGGTAGCTTCAAGTCCAGCAGGACGATCGCCGGTTCAATGCCCGGGTCGCGACTGGCATAGGCGCCGGTTGCGAAAAGGTAATCAAGCGCCTCAGCCCCATCACGGGCCACCACAACCTCGTTGAAGATGTTGTGCTTTTTGAGAGAGCGCAGGGTCAAATCCACGTCGTCTACGCTATCCTCCACCAGCAGTATGATTTTGTTATCCATACCCATCCCTCCCTTTCAATCAGGTTCAGCCAAGTGTGAAGTAGAAGCTGGCTCCTTTTCCCACTGCACCTTCGGCCCAGACCTTGCCACCGTGACGATTGATGATGCGCTGTACCGTTGCCAGCCCGATGCCGGTACCGGCGAACTCATCAGTCGTGTGCAAGCGCTGGAAGGGCGCAAACAGCTTGCCCACGTATGTCATGTCGAAGCCAACGCCATCGTCGCGTACGTAGTATGCCCGCTTGCCCTCATGCTGGGTGACGCCAAGTTCTATCCTGGGTTCCGTCTGCTTCCCGGTGAACTTCCAGGCGTTGCCCAGCAGGTTCTCCAGCACTGCTCGCAGCAGTACTGCATCTCCGTTCACAGTCAGCTCCTCAGCGATTATGAACTCCACCTGGCGTTCAGGTTGTGTTTTCTGAAGCTCCTCCGTGACCGTTCTGGCCAGGGTGCTCAGGTCGACCGCCCCACGTCTCATCTCGCTGCGCGTCACCCGCGATAGAATGAGCATATCATCGATGAGTTGCCCCATACGCTGGGTGGCGGCACGCACCCGCTGCAGATACCCTTTGCCCTGCTCGTCCAGTCTGTCTCCGTAGTCTTCCAGGAGTGACTGGCTGAAGCCATCGATACCGCGCAGGGGCGCCCGCAGGTCATGTGAGACGGAGTAGGCGAAGGTCTCCAGTTCCTTGTTCACAGCGACAAGTTCCACGTTCGTGCGGGCCAGCGTCTCTGCCTGTCGTGCCAGTACTTCCTGTATTCGCTTGCGCTCGGTGATATCCTCGATGGCCAGAAGGATTATCCGTTCCTTGCCCAACGCTCCTTGAATCTGCCGGGCATTTAGGAGCATCGTACGCCGGCCGATGGCGGCAAAATCGTGTTCCACTTCATAGCCATCGAAGGTCGTCTTCTGGGGCAGGATGGTTTCCAGCAGTTCCCGCAGGTTGGGGATATCCCACTGTCTGTTTCCCAGGTCATAGATGAGCTGCCCCACAGTCTCTTCGGGCTTCACCTTGAAGCACTCGTAGAAGGAGCGACTGACTGTGACCACCCTGAGGTCTTGATCCAGGCAGATCAGGGGCTCACGCACAGTGTCGATGACACTCTCGGCAAATCCGAGGGTACTGGATGTTGCCGCGGTGCTCTTCCGGGCCATATTCTGCCTCCACGGGCTCTGACCTGCCCCCAGTAACGATACCACTTGTTGAGTTAGTACTGCTACCAGGATGGCCTCGGGTGCCGGCGGTTGGTGCAGCGGGTAGCCCGGTCCGGGAAATGCGGCACAACAGTCCTTGCGATTCCTGCGATCTGATGGATGCCGGCCTGGCGTCTGGCGCCGTGGCGAGAGACAAGTGCGGTGTCCCCCGAACTCAGCACTGTCGATGTCATGTCCGCGCGTGGCAGTCTTCCACTCTTGTCCGCCGCAGCATTGCCGATTCGGCCGGGTACTAAGAGCAAACCTTTGGGAGGTCTGAGACTCCGCTTGGACTCTGCCTCTCCGGTCTAGTCCCTTTCGCGCTCGCGGTAGTGCAGGGCATCAGCGAAGTGGGAGGTGTCGATGGGGTCCGCGCCTTCGAGGTCGGCGATGGTGCGGCCGGTCTTCAGCAGACTTTCGGCCCGCTCACGCGCCTGCGATAGCGCGCGATGTCTGACAGCGAGCACTTGCACTCGCGAAACGGGTCCCCGTAGTGCCCGCAGGGACACGGGTTCATGGCCGACACCAGCATGAAGCTGGCCGGCACTGGTATCCAACCGCTCTTCCCAACATGAGGGCCCAACGCACGTACTGGCCCGCGAAATGGTCTCGGCTGGGCTGCGGGTGGGGCTGACACGTGGCAACCCGAAGGAACTCGCGCCGTGCTTCGCAGGCAGGGAGTTCGATACGGTTCCTCCGTACTCTGGGACGCCCGGGTCACCGGGGTAAGAGCTGGTCCAGGGGCGTATAGGGCAACCCCAGCGACTCGGCCAGCCCGCCGTGGGTAATATGACCCTTGTAGACGTTGACCCCTTTGGCCAGAAAGGCATCGGTGGTGACCGCCTCGACGAAGCCCATAGCGGCCAGCTTCAGGGCGTAGGGGAATGTCTGGTTGGTCAAGGCATATGTCGATGTGCGGGGCACCGCACCGGGAACGTTGGTCACGCAGTAGTGGATGACTCCATCAACCAGGTAGGTGGGCTTGCTGTGCGTTGTAGGGCGGGAGGTCTCCGCACAGCCGCCCTGGTCGATGGCAACATCAACGATGACCGACTTGGGCTTCATGCTCTTTACCATTTCCCTGGTTATCAGTCTGGGTGCCTTCGCGCCGTGGATCAGGACTGCCCCCACCACCACATCCGCTTCCTTGACTGCAGCGGCAATGCTGGCGGGAGTGGACGCCAGGGTTTCGAGTCGGCCGTGCAGGACTTCGCTCAGATAGCGCAGGCGATTGATGTCCTTATCCAGGACGGTGACCTGAGCCCCCATGCCGAGGGCAACTTGCGCAGCGTTGGTGCCTACTATACCTCCGCCTATGACCACCACCCTGCACGGGGGTACGCCGGGTACCCCACCGAGAAGCATGCCCTTACCCCCGTGTACCTTTTCCAGGTATTGAGCGCCGATCTGCGCTGCTATCCTGCCCGCTACTTCACTCATCGGGGTAAGCAAAGGAAGGCTGCCGTCCGCCAGTTCTACCGTCTCATAGGCAATGCCGGTTACCTTCTTCTCCTGCAGGACCTGAGTGAGGGTTGGGTCACTTGCCAGGTGCAGATAGGTGAAGAGAAGCAGGTCCTGGCGAAGAAAGTCGTATTCCTGCTCCATCGGTTCCTTCACCTTGAGCACCATTTCCGATTTGGCGAAGACCTCCGCAGGCCGGCCAACGAGTTCAGCGCCCGCTGCAGCGTATTCGTCGTCCGCGAAGGCGCTTCCCTCACCAGCCTGGCGTTCCACCAGCACACGGTGCCCTGCCCCGACGAGCATCTCTACATTGGTGGGGGTCTGAGCCACCCGGTATTCGTTGTCCTTAATCTCCTTCGGTATGCCGATTATCATGCTTCAGTTCCTCCTCTGCGATTGAGTTTGTGTCGCCTTCGATGTCCTGGAAGTCCTCCAAAGCCAGACTCTAGGGATAGGGGATGGGAGTAAGCATTTCCCTGTTCTCCGTCTTGTCCTTCTGAAAGAGTCCCGAGAGCTGATGAAAGACCGGCCCCGGGCTGCCGGCGCCAATCGTCTTGCCATCGTAGTTGACCACCGGTACTATGAAAAAGGTGCTGGTAATTATGAACATTTCTGAGCTGTCATAGACTTCTTGCTTGGTGATGTCTGTCTGGGAAACCCCGTTCAACGCTCCGCTCGCAACGAGTTCCTTGGCAAGTTCGGCTGCGCGGCCCAGGGTAGTGCCTCTCAGCATATGGTCGAACTTGGGGTATTTCAGTATCCCTTCTTGACTCACGATGGCCACATTCTCGGTTGATGACTCAGTGAGGTGTCCCTCGTGGTCGTACCAGATACCATAGGCCGCATTATTCCGACGCGCCTCCAGATCGACCAGGGCATTGAGCAGGTAGCAGGTCGATTTCACTTGAGCGTAGAAACCTGGTTTCAGAGGAACATGCGTTGTTATGGCCGTCACTCCTTCTATGTAGATCTCTGGAGGAATGTCGAAGGACTTCAGAATAACGACGACATAGAAAAGGCTCTTCTTGGGTGTTGTTGGGTCGCAGCCAAAATCCCCCAGTCCGCGGGAAAGAAAGAGACGTACGGAACAATCTCTGGCGCCTGATACGGCCAAGGTCTCCAGAATGATGGCCCTGACGGTATCCATGTCGAAAGGCAGGTCCAGCGAGATCAAGCTGGCGGACCTTTCGAATCTGGCCAGATGGGCCTCGAAGTTGTAGACGAAGCCGTTGACGATGTCGAAGTACTCGAAGATGCCGTCACCTCGGTTGATTATGTGGTCGTCCAGCGGCATGACCATCAGGGCCGGGTCCGTCACTATGCCTCCGAACACGCTTGAGTACATAGCAGCGTAGTTCGAACCGCCCGGCCTTCGCCATTCCGGGGCCTCTGTGAAGATGTCATCTCTTGACAGAATTCTGATACTCATAGCTACCCTCCTCTTTCATAGCACGCGCTCCTGTATCCACTTCGAGCAACGCTACGGGCGCATGACCTGGAGTGGATAATGCGGAGTCGCAGTCTTGATTGTCTGGCACAGGTTGACCGTCCACGCAGACCCTCGCCTTTCGTATTCTACTCCCCTTCGCGCTTGCGATACTGCAGGGCCTCGGCGATGTGGGGGGTGTCGATGAGGTCGGCGCCTTCGAGGTCGGCGATGGTGCGGCCGACCTTCAGCACGCGGTGATAGCCGCGCGCCGAGAGGTGGAGCTGGCGCATCGCCGCGTGGAGGACCTCCTTGCCGCGCGGTGTGAGCTTGCAGAAGGCTGTCACGTCGCGGGCGGGCATGTCCGCATTACAGGTGGCCTTG
>CAZQML010000105.1:0-12459 GCA_964594245.1 uncultured Dehalococcoidales bacterium
CAATGATTGCGCTTCCTAAGGGCCACCCAGTCGCATCGATCTGTCTGCGGAAGGCTCTTGACATTCCCATACGAAGGTCTACACACTTGTGTCCTCACAGCGTCTCAGTCCGAATAGGGAGGAGGCTAAGATGGCGCGACATTGGGAGGACAAGGAGAAGCTGAAGGCCGGAGTCAGTGGCGCAGGGCTGTACGGTCACGTGTTCTGGTTTGCCGGCGGGTTGTTCGCGCTGCTGGGCGTGCTGGCGGATATTCTCAACAGGAGTGTCGGACTTGATGCCACATCGTGGTTGCTGCTCTCGGTCGCAACACTTCTCATGGGCAACGCGATGTTCATCGGTTGGGCTGTGGCCTGGCATCTGCGGATTTCCGATCGGTAGTGGCTGACGGAACGTAGACAATGCCCGGGCGGCGAGCACCTGGTTTCTGTGGGTAGCTCCGCTCGTGTATCCGTGCGTGTCGGCATAGTGCGTGTGGCGCTGTGCGATTGGGCCTTGGATCTACTGGGGACACTCGGACGAGCACGAGCGGGCGTTCACTCCCGAGCAGATGGCGGAAGTGGTGCAGAAGGTCTGGGAGTTCTACTAGCGACAGTCCCGAACCTGTCAATTAGAGGTGAGGCGCCGGACGGAGCGCCATCCGCAGGGTGGACGGAAGCTGCAGTCTCCGCTGTTCATGCTCACCGGCCATCGTCGCTGGCTGGTCCATGCGGTCGGCATGCTGCTGACCCGTTGCGTCATGTCCTTCCCTGTCGCGGTCTCGTGCTGCTCGCCGCGTGTATAATTGCCCCGTGAACGTGTCTCCCGAGACTGTCGCGCGCTGGCAGGCTGCCTTCGAGGGAACGATGCTTGGCCTCGTAGGCTTCACTATCGTGTCTGCGAGCAAGGAGATGGTGGTCGCCGAGGTGCCGTATGGTCCTCATCTGCGCCAGGTGACGGGCCTGTTCCACGCAGGTGCGATTCTGACTCTTGCCGACAGCACTGCGACCGCACTCGCGAACCTTCACACACAGGCTTCCGCCGAAGATTTCGACCCGGCTCGCTTTCCGCTCACAGTGCAGCTCAGCGCGAACTTCATCCGCAACACCCCATCGAACAAGCTTGTTGCCACGGCCGTACCTGTGCACGTCGGGCGCAGGACAATCGTGGTGCGAACCGATGTCCGGGACACGGACGGCCGCCTGTTTGCCACCGTCACCAACACGCTTGTCCCTGCCTCGAGCAGCGGGGCCGACGCGGCGCGAAGAGAGGAGATCGAGCGATGACGGCCGACGTGCGACTGTACGTGCTCGATCTGGGAAGCATTGTCGTCGATCCAAGCTGTGCCATGGCCGCACAGACCGACGGGGGCGAGTACAGGATTCCCGTGCCTGCTTTCCTTATCACCCACGCGGCAGGCAACGTGCTCTTCGATGCAGGGATGGACCCCGTCACGATAACGGACCCGGATGCCATCTGGGGGCCGCTCCTGGACCAGATCACGCCTGAAATGTCTGAGCGCGACCACATACTGAGACAGCTTGAGGTCATCGGCCTGCGGCCTGATGACATAAGCCACGTTATCCTCTCACATCTACACAGCGACCACGCCGGTGGAATCCGTTTCTTCCCCAATGCGGAGTTCATCCTGCAGCGGGCGGAGCTTGAGACCGCCATGCCTCCTGCGCTTGGCCTCTTCTACCCGGAGCCGTATCGAGACGCCAGGATGGACGGCACGCTGGCGGACCCCGTGCGCTCTGTTCGGCTTGTGGAGGGAGACACTGACCTCTTCGGAGATGGCCGCATCATGATGATTTCCACTCCCGGTCATGTTCCCGGGCACCAGTCGCTGCTGGTGCGGCTGGACCGCACGGGCGATGTCCTCATCACCGCCGATGCGTGCAACGACAAGGGGCAGCTTGACAACACGGTCATTCCCGCCGGTACATGGAAGCCGGAGCTGTCGCGTCGTTCCCTTGGTCGCTTGAGAGAGCTTGGAGAGAAGTCCGCTATGACCATCTACGGTCACGACCCTGAACAGTGGCCGACGTTCAAGCACTCCCCCGACTACTACGACTAGGCGGAGCGGTGCCCGTCGGCACGGCCTTGAGGCATCTGGTCCTCTGCCGCCTCAGGGCTTGAGCTATCCTTGGATTTGGAGGTGTTGTGTGAAGAAGGTGGTTCAACTCTACGAGGCCGGTCTTGAGGAGTACCCTGTCCGCGACGTCATCGCCGGCAACGTGGCGATGGCAGCTCTCGTCGCCGCCGGCACGCTCGCCTGCTGGTTCGTCAGTGCTCCGTTCGGAATCGGGTACGCAGCGCTCAGCGTAGTCATGGTCTATGGCGTGATGCGCCGCCTCGTCTGTACGCGCTGCGCCTACTTCGGGAAACGCTGCGGCACCGGCTGGGGCGTGCTTGCGGCGATGTGGTTCGCCCGGGGACGTATCGAGGAGTTCAACGCGAGTGCGGGAGTGAGGCTCGCGCCCGTCGTGTATGGCCTCATGGCCCTGCTGCCGCTCGTTGCGATTGCGGTCGCGCTGCTGGGTGGCCCGACCAGCTCGAAGCTCGTCGTCCTTGGACTGCTCCTAGCCCTGTCCTTCTACAGCATGGGTCCTGGCAGGCGCCGGTCCTGCTCCGTCTGTAAGATGCGGCTATTCTGCAAGGGGAGCGCCGCAAAGTAGCCCTGGAAACACGAGAGGTCTTCGCCCGGGCGGCGTCCCGTGGTGGTGCGTCCGCGTTTGTCTGCGCCTCGTGATCGTGGGGGACTGTCCCCTGCGTGCTTCTGCAGGCTCTCGATTTGCTCTTGCCTGACGCTCATCGGTGCGGGCGACTCGCGGGAGACCCGCTCTGGCTCAGGTACGTGGTCGTCCGCTAGGCTGCCGTCCGCCGCAACTTCGCCAGCTCCGGATTGGGGTTGCAGACCGCGTAGCAGCGGCCGGAGCATCCGACGGCCCAGCGGGGCTTCAGGTCCTGCAGCTCGACTATCTCTTCCGGTGACGGTGTCTTCGCAGGGAACGGCACATCCCTGGAATAGGGCCCGACCCCGCCTGAAAAAGTGCCCTGGCTGGTGAGGCCTTCACATTCCCAGACGCACTTGAGACGCCTGAGCGCTCCCCATTCGAACTTCCGACCGTCTATCGTCACGCTCCGTGTCCTTTCGGGCGAGATGGCGCCGATGTTGCACTCCTCGACGCAGCGCATGCACCTGTCGCAGATGGGGTCGCCGTCGTACACGTGACCTGGCTCGAGTGGCGCGTTGGTGATGATTGTCACCAGTTTCTGCCTCGGCCCGAACTGCGGGGTAAGGAGCATGTTGTTCCAGCCTACTTCGCCAAGGCCGGCGGCCACGGCGGTGAGTACGTGTGAGATGAGCGGCGTGAGTGTCCTCGGGTCTCGCCAGTCATTCGCCGGGGTCGGAAGGCACTCGTACCCGCGTCTTGCGAGAAACCGGGACACCTGGTTCGCGAGAGTGTCCAACTCATCGTTCAGTATGAATCGGGCGAATCTCTGGTAGGGATATGGCGTGGTCCTTCGTTCGACCTGCTCGACGATGGGCTTCGGTACCTGCAGTCCCAGCACTATCACTGCCTGTGCATCCGGGACGTAGTAGCGCGGGTGCATCCGCTCCCCGGCTCCGTCGTAGCTGCTCACCGACGCGATGCCGAAAAGGTCGACGTCTTTGCCCTCGACGAACCGACTGAGTCCTTCGGTAAGACTGCTAATCTCGGCTATTCCTGTCATGCGTTCCTCCGTCAGGACGGGTCTGAATCAATCGCAAGTGTCGCCAGCATGTTAGCAGCGGTCTTGAGTATGGTCAACGTTGGCGGCGCAGGGCCCTCTTTTCGTGTCCTGCCGGACATTTTGCTGGTCTTCATAGGAATCTCGGCTGTGGCAGCACCTCGTTCGCCGGAAATTCACAGACTGTTGCTAGGCTGATGTTGCACGTCGTGTCTTGCCTGAGGGGACGAGTGAAGATAGCCGGAAGAACAATGACTGGAAGATGGAAGAGGCGCACGTCGCTGCGCCTTCTGTTGTCCACAGTAGTCGCTATAGCTGCTCTAGCGGCACTTGCCATGCCGGTTCTGGCGTGCAATATCAGTGTGCAGCCCTCATCGGCAAGCGGCACCGTTGGCGGCACGATGGACTTCATGATAACCGTCGAGCAGACACATCGCGTTTGCTCGGTACCGATCGAGGACACGCAGATATACCTTAGCGGCATGGAGCTCGTGTCCGAGACGGGTTGGCAGTACGTCTCAGATATGGTCAACCAGAAGGCCATCACTGTGCGCCTCACCGTTGAGGGTGAGGGACTGGTGGAGGTGGTCCGTGTCTGCTCCAAGGGCGGAGATCAATGTGCGGCGACGGTGAGCATACTGCCAGCCGCCGTAGCAGGGGCTTCCAGGCAGGATGAGACTCCCGTGGATGAGGAGGCGGTTGCGCCTAGTGCGCCGGTCGACGACGCTCTTGACGAAGCTCGGGAGTCAGAGAACGCCACGGCGACGCCGGCTATTCCAATATCCCCTGCGTCGCATTCGACCCCACAGAGTCCGACGTTAGGGGAGACGATTACCGACCCGTACATCATCCTCCTGGTCGCGCTCATGCTGCTCGGCGTCTTCGCGGTGGCGCGGGGCTACAGGCGAATCCGCCCGTTCGCAATGCTCGTGGCGCTCGGCTTCTTCGGCTTCTACATCGGTGGCTGCCCGTGCCCTATCGGGGCCCTGCAGAATGCGTTTTTGTACTTCCGGGACCTAACCGGCCACATGTTCGTCTTTGTTCAGCTCGGCGTGGTGCTGGTGATGGCGTTGCTGGTCGGACGCATGTTCTGCGGCTGGGCCTGCCCGATGGGTGCCGTGCAGTACTTTCTCTACCGTCGTGACGGAGGTCGCAAGGCTGCACGGTGGGACCTCACGCTGGAGCAGCATCAGATTCTGCGCCGGTCCAAGTATGGGCTGCTGCTCGTCTTGATTGGCCTCACCGTGCTGACGCAGCATCCGGTGTTCGAGGATATCGATCCGTTCAAGTCGCTTTTCAACATGGACTTCGCCTTTGGCGTGCCGCTTGTGCTCCTCATCATCCTTACGGTGGTGTCTATCCTGATTGGATTCCCCTTCTGCAAGTACGCTTGCCCGCTCGGTGCCTTCCTGGGCATCATCCAGCCGCTGTCCATTTTCAAGGTGAAAGTGGGCGATGGCTGCACGAACTGCCGTGCCTGCTGCGACATGTTCTGCGACTACCGCGCCATCGAGCCGGGTCCGGACAGGCCTACGGTGAACCAGCGCGAGTGCATCCGCTGCGGTGAGTGTGTGGCGAGGTGCCCGACAGGCGCGATGCAGTTCACGTCAAGACGCTAGCGTGCTCTGTCGCGCTCGTGGGGCATCTCGTTGCATACTTGAGGGCGTTTTCTGCAAGGAGACAGTACACCTCGTCGAAGGCGAGGCCCGTGTTCTGTTGGCGCACTTAAGCGCACGTTCATGCGAGTCGGTGATGTGACCAGCCACATTGTTGCATGCGTCTGGGTCTCCCTAGTTGACTATGGTTCACCGGCTGCCGGCCACGGAAATGCCGACGAAGTGCATTGTCACGCCGGACATGTCTCCCATCATGAACAGCCAGGTGATGCCACTGTACATCAGTCCCAGCAGCACGAGACCACCGATGACCGCAGACGCTATGGCTGCTCCCCTGCCGGCAGCTTCCGCTCTTGTTGCTGTCATCGTGCCGGAGTAGACTGCCAGCACGGCGAAGACGAGCGATGCCGCCCAGATGTACTCGGGCAGCCAGAACAGGACGTCAACGAACAGATTCGCCACCAGGTGGCCTGCGAAGCCAACCACGGCGAGTACCGCGAACAGCTTGTGATTACGCATGACATCCCCCCTGTTCTCAAGTATAGCCCACGCCGTCGTCCGTCGGGGGTACCGATTCTGTGGTCTACCGCGGGGTTGCCTGCGACTACGTGGCGATTGAGCCGGGCGGCACGTGCCCGACGGTGAACCGGATGCGGCGCGTCCGCCGTGGGGAGTGTGTGGCGCGATGCCCGACAGGCGCGATGCCGTTGACTTCCAAACGCCAGGGAACACGCCGGGGGAGGTCCGGTTCCGGTGCTCCGCCCCTGTTGACCCGGGCTATCGGGCTTTACTCACAGGTTCGACAGTCACGGCCCAGCCTGTGAGGGCACGTATCGTCCCTGTGGCAAGCCGGAGACCAGTTCGAGCAACGCCCGGGCAGCCGCCTTGGGTCCCTCACTTTCGCACCCCTCCAATCCGAGTCGTGTGCGTATCTGTCCCACGTAGACGCCGCTGTCAAATGCTGCCTTGAAGACCTGTTCGGCCAGTTCCTCATGCAGTTGCCGGTACTGTGGAGGGCCGAAGATGTTGGCGAAGTAGCTGTGCACGAGCCCGGTTGAGGTTGTGGTTCCTTTAGCCATTGCCGCGCCGCGCCTGAAGACGTCAAGCGCCTGTTTGGGTGACTCGAAGCGTTCCATCACCGGATACTCCTCGGTCACATCCTCGTAGTTGTTCGCGTACAGGATAATGTTGAGGGTGTGTCCGCGAAGCACGACTTCCAGGGTTGTGACCGGCACAACCACGCGGGCGTTCCGTTTCTGCGGACTCATGATGATCGCCCTATCGACCTGGGCGAATACGTATCCCTGCTCAAGGTCATCGAGGCGGATGAACGCGCCAGTCTCCGTTCCGTAGGCGGCGACCTGTCCCTCCGGAGTGACACTCAGGGAACCCATGTCATCGGCGATGACCGACAGCTCGCGGATCCTGTCACTGCCGAGGATGCGAAACGCCTCAAGGAGTTCGGACTTGCCGGTGGCCGTGTCGCCAATCATCAGGATGTTGGCGCTGTGGCCGTCTTTGAGACAGATACGTGTCATTGCGCCGTGGAAGGGCATGCGCCCCTGCTTCATCATGGCGATGTTGTGCAATGTCAGAATCATCTTCTTGAGGTAGCCGAAGTAGCCGAAGCGATCTTCGCACGGCACGGCGCCGATGAGGAAGTCGTTCTTCTCATCGTCGTAGAAGACGGTTGGAAGGTCGCCAAACTTGGTCATGTGCCTGTTGGGAGCTCCATACAGATAGATAGCGTCTGGCTTCTTCCCTATCTGTGTATCGTCAGCCAGCTCGAACAGGTTGGCAAGGGCGCAGCCGAGACCCATGAATGTCTGGTGAAAATACACGAAGATGACCAGAGGGCCTACCTGGGCAGGAAAACAGAGCCACTCCTTGGGATTAAGGTGCATCCCATCCAGCGGATTCTCGTCCACGCGCGTGAACTGGCCCTCCAGCTTGTTCATGGGAGGGTCGATTATCAGGGGCGGGGCTATCCACGCATGGCGGACAACAGGCACTTCTCCGAGCAGAGCTGCGTACTTGGAAGGGAGACCCGTTTCCTTTCGGGTTGCTATGAGTGCGACATTGCATCCTGCGCGAACCTGGCGGTATATCCGGGGGTGGTCGCCGGTGATGTTCTCGCATACGTCGCGGTAGGCGGCACGAACCACGTGTGTCAGGTTTTCGACCGTTGAATTGAAAGAGCGGTAGGGCCGCTGGTCGAACGCGCTTGGCCCCGGCTCAGAGTGCAGGACGAGATAGCGGTCGAATGAGCGCCAGAAGTCGTAGAGTCCTTCGACAAAGGCATGGAGAATCGAACGTCCCTCCATGGTGGTGAATGGCGCCCACTGCGGCAGTCTGCGGACGACTGTGTCCAGGGGCTCGTCGGACAGGGACTGCAACAGTCTGACAACCTCTTTCCAGCCATCGCCGCCACTGCACACTTCCCGGATTGGGTCCACGATAGGCGATTCTTTCTCACATAGTCCATCACAGTACGCGGCGACAATTCGCTTGAAGACGTGACTGCTCAGCAACTCGCGCTTGTCGTAGCAGATCTGTCTCTCCGTATGGAGCACAACCTGTTGTTTCTCGATAGTGCATCTCTTCACCATTGCTGCTTCCCCCTGACGGTCACCGAACCGGGCGCCGCATTGAAATGGCCGCGTGAGCTGCTCCAGACCCTCATCACATGGCCTTGAGTGGGAAGGGTCTGATGTGTGTGCGACGTGCTGACTACCGCCGCTGAACAGGTCCGGAGTCGTCCCTGACCTGCAGACGGCGCACCCTGTTGTGAGGGGGGGCTCGTACTGCCGCCGAATCCGCTCTTCCGTGTCGTATGATACCGGAGCGTCGCCGCTGGTCCAAATACCTCGATGGCTTGACCGGGCAACAGTCTGTGACAGGGGCTATTGGAGCACCGTTGTGCATCTACGCCGTAGGGGAAGACGGGCGAAGCGCTAGAGTGAGCGGCCCTGCTGGTGCAGGAACTCCCTGCCCCCGAGGTCAAGTCCAGCCGTCACTCTCAGCGCGCCATTCGGGCAGGCGTTGACGCAACTCTCGCAGAAGATGCACTCGGTGGAGAGCACCCTTGTTCCTGCGGTTATGTAGTCGCGTATCCGGATGTCCATCGGGCACGCCTTCTCGCATAGGCCGCACATGCTCCACTTCTCCGTGTTTCTCCTGACCTTGAACAGCGCGAAGCGGCAGGTGTGCAGCTCCGATAGTACAGAAGTGCAAGGTATGAAAGTTCGTGCGCTCGTGGAACGCCGCCGTGACTCGCAGCTTCGCCACGGGCTGCCGCCCGATGCCCTTTGAATTGGCGGTCGGCACACGAACGTCCTAGAATGTGGTTGATGATTCCCCGTGCCGACACTTGGGCCTCACGGCAGCGACACGATGACGCGTGCTGTCCGGAGAGGTGTTGATGCCAGGCTTCAAGATGAGAGCGAGATTCGCCATGGCGCATGGCGCCGCCTTGGTGCTCGCCCTACTTCTCGTGGTCTCTCCTCTGAGTCCCCAGGCGCTCCTCCATGCCCTCCCGGCTCGAGACTGCTTCCAGTAGCACCCTCTTGTGGGGTAGCGATACCCCTTTTGACAGCGGCCGTTGCAGGTCGACTTGCCTCCGTTGACCGGTATCCCGACCGGTGTTAGCATTGGCGCAGGGCATCTGCGGTTGGGAAGAAGAGATGAGGCGCCCACACGGGGTTGCGTGGCGTTGGTGGCCGTCAGGCCGGGACTTCCCGGTTGCAGGCCTGCGGTCCGTTGCCGCACTCCTTGCGACGGCGGTGCTGCTTCTCTCAGTCGGCCCGAATCCCTTCAACACGGTGCCCGTCCGCGGCGATGACGTTGTGTACGACTTCGTCGCGAACGCCTCCTCTGCGTCGTGGTCGAGTGGTGGTGGAGGACTGCCCTTTCCAGGCAGCGATTCGGACAGCCGCGGCTTCGCACTCATTCGCACTGGCTTCCCTATGGAGGACGGCAGCACGCCGTCGAAGTCCCTCGAGACACACCCGCAGTGGGTCGGCAACGGCTGGATACAGGGCCGCTATCCCGCTACCACAGTGCCGGACCACGCGGAGCTGCACCTGAAGGTCGGCTTCTACAACGGGGCCACGGGCACGGACGGCGTTGTTTTTCAGGTCCAGTTCGAGGAAGGGCAGACACGAAGCACGCTGCTCACCATAGGGGCAACCTACGACGGCAAGCTCGACGTGGCGACGAAAGACCTCTCCTCACTGGCCGGAAAGACCGGGCACTTCATACTCTACGCGAATGCCGGCAACAGCTCGGGCCAGGACTGGGCTGCCTGGGCCGAGGCCCGCGTTGTGGCTGAGGAGTCGGACCTTCCAGACCTGCGCGTCAAGCGCATCGAGACCGGTCCAGGCGGCAAGCTTCAGGTGACGGTGCGGAACTACGGCGATGCGGCGTTGCCGCAGGGGTGGTCTGCTGCTGCCTCCGTGAGCTTCGATGCCAAACCGAAGGGCGTGTTTGACTTGAGGGCCCCGACGTCCATCTCGGACGGCGGTATCGAAGAGCCGGGGGGAAGTTCGGTGTACCTGCTTCCCTGGGATATCACCGGGGCAGTCACCGTTGAGGTGTGTGCGGACTCCGCTGATTCAATTGCGGAAGAGGACGAGGAGAACAACTGTCGCAGCGAAAAGCTGGAGCCGGTGATTGGCGCAGGGCCCGACCTCGTGGTCGCCGGAATCCTCTGCGACTGGGATAACCACCGGATAGGCTACGTGCTCAAGAACGTGGGTGCTGCTGAGACCCCGCCTGGTCACGTAACCGGGCTCATCGTCGAGAGTTCTCTTGCGGCCTCGCAGAGCGAGACGGAAGGGCTTGCACCGGGCGCAGCGCGGGAGGGTTGGTTTGAGGAATACTCGTGGGATGCCTGTGAGGCTCTCAAGGTTATCGTATGCGCGGACAACCGGGATGATGTCGAGGAAATGGACGAGGACAACAACTGCCTGGCGAACACGTGCGAGTGTGCGCTTCAATCGCCGCCAGCCGAATGCCCTGCAGGATGCAAATGCCTCGACAAAGACGAGGGCTATGCGCTGGGTCTCGAGTTCTGCCTTGACGACAATGGGGCTCCCATCGTGTGCGACGTCATTGACGCAGAGAAAGAGGTGTACAGATACTGCTTCAGCGCGGGCGCTGCAGCGGCCGGGAAGGCGGGCTCGACGGCCCCGTTGCCGCAGGACAGCGACGTGGATGGCGATGGCGATGTCGGTGTGGATGATGTGTCTGCCGTTGCAGCTCACTATGGCGGTTGGACGGGAACGTCGCGTGTCCCCTGGGACCCGAACGAGGATGGAGTGGTCGATTTCAAGGACCTGGCCATCGTCGGGTCCAGGTTCGGCGGCTCCATCGCTGAGTTGACGCTCGAGGAACACGGCATCCGTACCCCCGGCGAGCTCCTTGAGAAGGTCGGCAGCGCGGTTGCTTTCACCGACCTCAGCTTCAGAACGGGAATCGACCCCGAGCGCCTGTTGAGACAGATAGGGAGGGCGGAGATTGAGTCGGTCATGCCGGGTCTGCCCGATTGCCACCTTGATCGGCTGGAGGCGCTCGGTATCGGCTCGTTTGCTGCGCTTCAGTCCGTCGCAATCGCAGACGAGAGCGTACTGCGAATGCTCTGCGGGGAGATGAGGCTCGACTGGATTGCGTCCGGCGGCAAGGAGCGCGGCGAGCCGCTGCCGTCTCAGGACGACCTGGAGGACTGGATAGGGGCTGCGCAGGGCAAGACCCCCGCCTTCGGAAAGACCGATGACGGGGCCATACGGTTTCCTGACGGCAGCGTGCTCCCGTTCGACGAGGAAGAGGACATCGGGGACGCCGTCATGCCCGCTGTGTCACCCGGCGCAGTATCGGGACCTGCCGTGCCACGGTCCTCGCTCGTCTTCACGGGGCGCTATCCGGGCATAGGGGGCGGTGTCCTCGCAGAGGAGGCAGGCCCGGGGATACCACGGGAGCTCGTGCCCGAGCCCTGTCCTGTCATCGGTGGGCGCATCTACGGATTTCCGTACGATGTGAGCACGCTCAAGATACAGGCCGAGCGCTTCGAGCAGCGGATGACCTTCGACCCTCTCACGCGTCAGCCACAGGGGGTGAGGCGCGTCGCTGTGGAAGGGAGACTCATCGATGTTGAACAACGCTTCGCCGGCTTGAGTGGGGGCCGGCTGACTTTCTACAACAGCGGCTGCCTCGGCCCGGGCGAGTGGACGTTGACCCCTGTCTTCTACTCTGACGAACCAGAGACGCCGGTGTGGCATGGCGATTGGAGCCCCTATTACCGGGAAGTGGTTGTCACCTCGGGACTTGAGCCTGTCACGGACGCCGATTTCACATTCCTGCCCGTGGAGACCGAGCCGCCGACTGTCGAGATCACCTATTCACCCGTGCAGCCGGGAGGCACCGACGTTATCACCTTCAACGTGTCCATCGAGGACGACCACATGATTCAGAAGGTAGAGGTATACGAGTGGGGCCGCTATACCGATGGACGGCCAACCGAGCCCGAACTGCTCGCGAGCTATTTCTGGGATAGCGGGTTCCCGCGCGATCGCAGCTACCGCTTCGAGCGTGGGCCATATCCGGTGGGAGAGCCGAACGAGGTCTATTTCGAGGTGGCTGCATGGGACTATCCCGGCAATCACGCAGTCGCCGCCGAGAGGGTCCGGGTCAGACAGATTGAGATGCCCGGCCTGGTCATGCTGCTCGGAACAGCACTACCCTCTTCGCCCGACGCCTACTACGTGGCCAGCATCGGCGAGATTGTCTTCAGCAAGGACTCCGACGGTAGTCCGCCTGAGGGTGAGATGCACTGCAGCGCACACGCCAACATGACTCGCACGGATGGCGGCACACGCGAGTTCGTGCAGGACTATCCATACTACAACTATGTGGAGGCTCTCTGCGATGACGGTTACCCGATGTGTCAGCCGTGGGTGCCCGTGCTGGCTGTGCCTGAGGGCGAACTCGGCGGGTACGGCGGATACACGCTTGCCACCGGCGTTTACGAGGGCGACGGCTGGTTGGAGCGCTTTCTTCGCAGCCTGATAGATGCCTTCGTGGGTTCCATAATGGTCATCATCGACGCTATCCTCTGCGTTATCGACGTCATCA
>CAZQML010000106.1:0-3896 GCA_964594245.1 uncultured Dehalococcoidales bacterium
CCTCCTGTGGCCCGACCGGCCCGAGCACACCGCGCGTCACAATTTGAGTCAGGCCCTCTATAACCTGCGCACGCTCCTGGGCGACGCGGCAGCCGTCGATGATCGACCCTCCGTGCTGGCGGTGGACCGGCAGGCCATCCAGTTTGAGGCGGCGAGCGACTGCCGGCTGGATGTGGCGGCCTTTACGGCGGCGATGGACGCCTGCGCGGGGCACCCACACCGCCGCCTCGACCTGTGCGAATCCTGCATCGAGCGCCTGCATCAGGCTCTCGATCTCTACCGAGGGAGCTTTCTGGAAGGCCTGTCCGTGGACGACAGCGCCCCCTGTGAGGAGTGGATGCGGCTCCAGCAGGAGCGCTTCCACCGTCTGGCCGTCGATGCGCTGTGCCGCCTGACCCGCTGCCACGAGCTGCGCGGCGACAACGAGCGCGCGCTGCGCTGCCTGCGGCGCTGCGTACAGCTCGAGCCGTGGAGTGAGGACACCCACTGGCAGGCGATGCGCCTGTTGGCGGCGATGGGTCGGCGCGAAGCAGCGTTGGCTCAGTATGAGGCCTGTCGCCAGATCCTGGCGGCGGAGCTGGGCGTCGAGCCCCGAGATGAGACGACGGCCCTGTGCCGCGCCATCCGCGACGGAGGCGAGCTTCCCGCGGACCGGGCGCTGCCGCCACACAACCTGCCCGCTCCGGCGATACCTTTCGTTGGCAGGGAGACCAAGCTGGCCGAGATCGACGTCCGGCTGCGCGAGCGAGACTGCCGGCTGGTGACGTTGGTCGGCCCCGGAGGGAGCGGCAAGACGCGGCTGGCGCTGGAGGCGGCGAGGGACCAGCTGTACACGGACGGCGGACATCGATTCACCCACGGCATCTATTTCGTCTCCCTCGCCCCGCTGCAGTCGCCCGACGCCGTCGTCCCCGCCGTCGCCCAGGCGATCGGCTTCGGCTTTCGCGCCGGGAGCGAACCGCGACAGCAGTTGCTCGATTATCTGCAGAACAAGCGCATGCTCCTCATCTTGGACAACGCCGAGCACCTGCTCGAGGGGCACGAGCGCATGGACGGCGCCCGCGATCCCGTGCAGGCACCGCGACAGGACTGCGCGGGGGTCGTGGCCAA
The DNA here is from genome assembly GCA_964594245.1 of uncultured Dehalococcoidales bacterium. Lineage (GTDB taxonomy): Bacteria > Chloroflexota > Dehalococcoidia > GIF9 > AB-539-J10 > SKVJ01. The sequence goes on from CAZQML010000106.1 coordinate 1,111, forward strand.
CGTCCTCCAGGCGGCAGCGAACGTCAAGCTCCTGGTTACCTCACGGTCCAGCCTGAACGTCCGCGGCGAGCACCTCGTGCCCGTTCCCGGTATGGATGCCCCGCCTTCCACCCCAAGCAGCGACACAGAGGACATTGGCCGCTACAGCGCCGTACGCCTCTTTCTGGAGACCGCGCAGCGCGTCCGGCCCGGTTTCCGGCCCACGCATGGTGACCTCGCACAAGTTGGCCGCATCTGCCGCCTGGTCGCAGGCATGCCGCTGGGCATACTGCTCGCGGCGGGCTGGATGAGGACGTTACCCCCCGCCGATATCGCTGTCCAGATCGGGCAGAACCTGGATTTCCTGCAAGATGGTGGAAGCGATGCCCCATTCAGGCAGCGCAGCATGCGCGCCACCTTTGACCATTCCTGGCGCCTGGTCACCGAGCGGGAGCGCGAGCTGTTCCGGGGCCTATCTGTCTTTGCCGGAGGCTTTACCCACGCAGCGGCCCGGCAGGTCGTCGGGGCCACACTGCGCGAGCTGAGAGGTCTCGTGGACGAGTCGATGCTGGCCTGCGGGCCAACCGGCCGGTACGAGGTGCACGAACTGCTGCGACAGTACGGGCGTGAGCGCCTCGCCCAACTGCCAGCGGAGGAGGAGGCTGTCCGGGACCGTCACTGCGCCGCCTATGCTACATTTCTCAGAAGCAGAGAAGCAGCACTGATCGGGCGGGAGCAGGGCAAAGCGCTGGTCGAGATCGAGGCTGAGATCGATAACGTGCGCGCAGCCTGGAACTGGGCCGTGTCCCAGATCAGGATGGAAGAGATCGAGACTTCCCTGGGCAGTTTGGCCGAATTCTACTACCTCCGCGCGTGGTACCAGCAGGGAGAGGCCGTCTTTGCCCGCGCAGCGCAGCGCCTGGTCGAGGATCCTGTGAGCGCCGGCAGCTCGCCAGAGACCTCGCGTCGGTCCGCGCTCGTCTTGGGCCGTATCTTGACGCAGCAGGGGCGGTTCCGTAACCGGCTTGGCCTGCCCGGAGAAGCCGGCGATCTGCTGCGTGCAAGCCTGTCCATCCTGCGCGAGTTGGGCGCGCGCAGGGAGACCGCCTATGCGCTGAGCTATCTGGGGGATGTTCTCGTCGAGCAGGGCAGCCCGCAGCAACAGGAAGCGCTGGACATCTTTCGAGAGATCGGGGACCAAAGGGGGGTCGCAACCGCACTTCGCGCCTTGGGTGGTAAGCTCGTGCCACAGGGGGAATATGGCGAGGCAAGACGGTTGGCCCACGAAAGCCTCACCCTCTTCAGGGCGCTCGGAGACGCAAAGGGCATCAGGAATTCTCTCGGAAACTTGGGCTACATTGCCTGGGTACTGGGAGAGTACGAGGAGGCGCAACGCCTTCACCAAGAGGCCTATGCGCTCTCACAAGAGATTGGCGACCGCGACGGCATGGCACATGATTTGATGTCCCTGGGCCGAGACGCCGCCGGGTTGCGTGAGTATGGGCGGTCCAAGCAGTTATACCATGAAGGCCTTGCCATACTGCGGGACATCGGGGATCTATCAGGAGTCGCCGGGGCGCTAGGAGACCTAAGCGAACTGGCTACCGTACTGGGGGAATATGCCGAGGCCGTACAACTGGCTGAGGAAAGCCTCGCGATGGACCAGAGACTAGGCTATCCGATCGAGATTGCCTGGGCCTCGAGGGTGCTGGGCAACGTAGTACGCGAACAGGGCGATCTGGAAGGCGCCAGGCGACACCTCCGGCGAGCCCTGGAGAGGGGCGTATCGGCACGAGCGACCGCGCCCGCCTTGCTCACGATAACAGGGATCGCCGCACTCTTGATGCGCGAGGGGGAATTGGAGAGGCCCGCGGAGCTGCTGGCGCTGGTCCTGCACCACCCATGGACCTGGCAATGGACGAAAGAGAGGGCCGCGCCCCTCGTCGCCAGGCTCGAAGCCGCACTATCGCCCGAGCGTTTTGCGGCGGCGCAGGAACGCGGGCGAGCCAGGGGCCTAGAGACGACGGTGCAGGAACTGCTGGCCGAGTTGGAGGGCTGAAAACGAGCATACCTTACCCTGCACTCGCACGATCCCTGGAGTATAATGCCGATAGGCCATTCGTCCGGAGCATTGCTCGAGCACGCCCCCATCCACGACCGAATGCATCACCACGAACACGGAAACGCCAATTAACGACGTCGGAGGCAGGATGGATATCCTACTCATCGGTGCAACAGGTGCGATCGGATCGCGCCTTCTCAAGGAGGCTGTTAGCCGAGGACATGATGTGGCTGCGATTGACGAGCTAGAGCAGCCTCAACACTTGAGGCAGATGTTTCACGCTTGTTATTGATGCGTGGATGCCCAGTTGTGCTGTGCCGTCTACCTATCGCTGACTGACCGGTGTGCCATAGGCAGCGAACTCGACTAGGCCGGTGTTGCCGCCGCTGCTGTCTGTCACGTCCAGGCGCAGCGAACGCGCTGTCACGTCCACGTCGAAGCGGTAGGCTTGCTCGGCGTTCTGAAGCGTGAACGGCCCCAGCACTTGGCCGCTGTCCGTGGTGAGCGTGAAGGCAAAGATCTGGGAGCTGCCGTCACTCATCAAGCGTGTCCAGACCTCTACGGCGTACAGTTGGGCTGGCCCGGCTAGCTCGATCTCGATAAATGCCTCGTTGCCGTCGCCTGCAGAAGACCAGGCTGTGGCACGATCGCCGTCGATCGCACTGTTCGCGCCCCACGCCTCATCGTTGGCTGCACCACCGAAATTGCTGCTGACAGCTACTACTCGTGCCCCCGCCTCCAGGGA
>CAZQML010000107.1:0-3296 GCA_964594245.1 uncultured Dehalococcoidales bacterium
TCATGACGGCGGCCAACACGTATCAGCTCGACGGCGGATACCGTGTGGAAGACGCCAATGAGGAACTCGAACTGGGCCTGCCGGTCGGAGACTACGAAACGGTGGCGGGTTTCGTGCTAAGCTACCTTGGTCGTATCCCCCGTGAGGGAGAGCAACTGAAGCACGGCAACTTGAAGCTGGTGATTGCGGAGATGCGCGGCGTCAAGATTGAGAAAGTGGTGGTGACAAAGGACGTGCCGGTTGCCTCGCCCCGCAGTGACGTCGGGACAACGTAACAAGTGGACTATCTTGCCAGTTGGCTTCTACCAGCGTTCTTCGTCTGCCTGTTGATGTCAGCCTTCTTCTCGAGCGCCGAGTCAGCGTTCATCTCTGTGTCCAGGCTGCGCGTACACTACCTTCGTGAGAGCGGGGGGCGCGGCGGGCAGCAGCTGGCTCGTGTCCTGGATCGGCCTGAACGTTTTCTCGCCACGGTTCTGCTTGGCAATAACCTCGTCAACATTGCGGCCGGCACCATTGGCAGTGTTGTGTGCGTCTCGGCGTTCGGCTTGCCGTGGGGCCCGGTCATCGCCACGGTGTCAGTGACAGGCATCGTGCTGGTGTTCGGAGAGTTGCTCCCGAAGACCGTCGGCGTGCACTTCGCCGAGCGTCTGGCTATCACCTACATCTACCCCATCCGCTTCGTTGAACTCGCGCTGTTGCCGTTCGTTTCGCTTCTCGACCGGATCGGGATCGGCTTCCGACGCCTGGTTTCGGACGTGGAAGGCCGCAAGATACTCGTGAGTGCGGGAGAGATTAGCTCGGCCATCGATGTGGGAGAAAGTGAGGGAGTGGTGGAGGAAAGCCAGGCTGAGATGCTCCATGCGGTGCTGGAGTTCGAGAACCGGTCTGTGAGCAAGGTCATGGTGCCGCGTACGGAGATTGCGTGGGTGGAAGAGGGCAACACACTGACTGAGTTCTTTGCTATCTATGCGGACAGGCCATACAGTCGCTTCCCCGTCTACCGTGATACCACCGACAATGTGATTGGGATACTCTCGGCGAAGGATGTGCTGATGAGGCTTACGGCCACCTGCGAGCCGGACAGCGTGCTGGTTGAGGATGTCATGCGGCCGGCCTTCTTCGTGCCGGAGGGCAAGGTGCTGGGCAAGTTGCTGGCCGAGATGAGAGACCTCGGCCACCACGTTGCGCTTGTTGTTGACGAGTACGGTGGTGTTGCGGGAATGGTCACACTCGGCTTGCTGACCGAAGAGGTAGTAGGCGACATAAAGGACGAACTGCGAAATGGGGGCGAGGACTTCGTAGAGACAGGCGCAAACACCTATCAGTTGGATGGCGGCTATCGCGTGGAGGACGCAAATGAGGAGCTCAATCTTGGTCTGCCGATCGGGGAATACGAGACGGTGGCAGGATTTGTGCTCAGCCACGCGGGACGCATACCGAGGGAAGGGGAACAACTGAAGTACGGCGACCTCAAGCTCGTGGTCGCTGAGATGCGCGGGATGAAGATTGAGAAGGTTGTGGTAACGAAGGACGTGCCGGGAACGGTCACACGCCGGGAGCCCGCACGGGACAGTGATGCAACGTCTTCGCCTTAGGTTCGGGCGAGGGTCCGCCGTTCGATTCATCTCCCACCTCGACATAATGCGGTGTTGGGAGCGGGTCTTCCGGAGAGCGGGCGTTCCTCTCGAGTACACTCTGGGCTTCACGCCGCACCCTAAGCTTGCCGTGGCAGCTCCTCTCGCTGTGGGTTTCACCGGCGCAGCCGAGCTGATGGACATCTGGTTGCGGAAATGGACTCCTCCGGAAGCTGTGATGATGATGGTGCGGCCCGAGTTGCCACAGGGGTTCGAGCTTTCGCTGGCGTGGGAGATACCGTTGCGTGCACCTTCACTTCAGTCGATCATCCGTTCAGCTCGCTACATGTGTGTGGCACGGTTCGATGATGGCCTGTCGGCCGCGCAGGCGGCTGCGCGGACGTTCCTCGCGTCCGAAAGCGTGATGTACGAATATCAACGGATAGATGAGTTGCGGTCAGAGGACATCAGGCCGCTTGTGCGCGATGTGGTAGTTGAGCCCGGACCCGGCGGAGCGTGCGAGATAGAACTGGATGTGCATCTCGGACAGAACGGCAGCGTGCGACCGGAGCACGTGCTTGCAGGACTCGGCTTTGCCATGCCACCCGAGTCAATACACCGTGTCGGCCTGTCATGGGAGTCGTAGACTCCTGCTTGCTGTCTGAGGATTGTGTTGTGTGGTGGTCGGTTGAGCCAATCACTGCTACTTACTGAGGAGGTTCTTGCTTGAGGCTGATACTGGTCCGACACGGAGAAAGCGTGTGGAATAACGAACGAAAAGTGCAGGGTGGGGCGCGTGACATCGAACTGAGCGACAACGGCCGCAGACAGATAGGCCTGCTTGCGAACGCGCTGCGGAACGAGAGCGTCGACCTTATAGTTGCCAGTCCTCTGACGCGTGCTCTCGAGACGGCGCAGGCCATTGCCGCGTTTCATGGCGTTCCGGTTCACACTGACCCCGGTCTCAAGGAAGTGGACGTTGGTGAGCTCGACGGCATGTCGACAGTTGGGATGCCGCAGACCGTCACGCAGCTTCTGTTGCAGTGGTGGAAGGGCGAGGCAGACAGGCTCCCGGGTGGGGAGAGCTTCAAGGAGCTCCAGGAGCGGTGCTGGGCTGCGGTCAGGCCGTATGTCGAGACGCCGACCTGCGAGAACGTGCTTGTTGTGAGCCACTATTTCGTCACGCTCTCCATCATCTTCAAGGCTCTTGACTGGCCGCTCAACACGCTGGTCAAGTTCAGGATGGACCCTGCTTCAATCAGCGTTCTCGAGTTCGGGAAGTTCGGGCCCAGACTCGCGCGATTCAACGACACTTCATATCTGGACGTCTGATGAATAGTGTGCCTGCCCCGCCGGCGGATCGAGTGGAGGCGAGGGTCCTCGACTTCATCCGGGCTCAGCGTCTGTTTGAGCCGGGCGAGTCCGTCGTGGTTGCTGTGTCGGGAGGCGCCGATTCCCTCTGTCTCCTTCAGGTCCTGTTGGTGCTTCGCGAGCAGCTGGACACGCGGCTGCACGTGGCGCATCTGGACCACATGCTCCGTGGTTCCGAGTCGAACCTCGACGCGAGTTTCGTGTCTTCTCATGCCGGCTCGCTGGGCCTGAACTGTACGGTAGCGACCCGCGATGTGCAGGCCTACAGGCGGAGCCGCCGTTGTTCGCTGGAGGAGGCGGCCCGCGAGTTGCGCTACGCTTTCCTGGCCGAGGTGGCCCGTGAGACCGGGG
>CAZQML010000108.1:0-6918 GCA_964594245.1 uncultured Dehalococcoidales bacterium
ATGTCCGCCCCAGCCTCGGCAAGCCCCAGCGCCATTGCCTTCCCCAAACCACGTTTCGAACCTGTAACGAGTGCGACCTTTCCCTGCAGATTGAACTTGTCCAGTATGCCCATTGCGAATGCCTCCTTGCTGCCGGTCTTCGCCCCACGCCATGTCGCTCACGACATGGCACACGTGACGTACCACCCGATTATACACCACGCCACGTGAGAATACAGGCCTTTTGTCACGGCGCGCAAAAGGCGTACAATGAACCGCGCCGCGTGGGCCAGGCTGTCGCTGCCCCATCGGAGTCCGGCGTGTTCTCGCACTGCCATCAGATGTGGCACCGCGGCTCGATTCCGGGCGGCGGCACCGCTTGCCAGCGTCAACCGAGCACTGCTTGTGCCCTCCGTTGACGAAGTGTGCGGGAACCCGCCTCGCAACAGCCACTAGACCTGCAGGTATTCCCGCACGGGCATTGCAGTGCGCGAAAAGGGAAACGCCGTTCGCACAGGCGAGGCGCTACCGAAAGCAACCCGAGTGAGGCAACGATGAGGGATCGGGCAAGACGGAAGCTACAAGCCGGCAAGGCCGCAGGCGCCTTCACGAATGAGCTAGACCCCATACCCTGGCTTCTCGAGAAGGGCCGCAACGCTCTCCCTGGTCGGAGAGGCCGACGCGTTTCTTATCCGCGGAGCGAAGGCCGCACTGGACGCGGCGCGGCAGGCGAGAGACATCTGACCATTCGACGCATACCACACACTCGACCCCACCGGAGTCTCACAGCAGCGCGCAGGAGGACCGTACAAGGTACATGACCAGTCCGAGCGACCAGGCAGCTCCGGCGTCAACACGTTGGAGCAAACAGATAGCGAAGGCCTACCAGCGGCGCTGGCTCATCTGGTTTGTGGCCGTGCTCTCACATTCCGTCGGCCTCTTCCACAGGGCCGCAATGGGCCCTATGGCCGACCGAATCATGGCGGACTTTGGCATCACCGCGGTTGCGTTCGGCAGCCTCGGTGCTATCTACTTCTACGTCTACGCCGCCATGCAGATTCCATCGGGCACTCTGGCGGACACCTTCGGGCCACGAAAGACCATCACGATGGGGTTGCTCGTCACCACCGTCGGGACAATCGTAATGGGGCTCGCGCCCACATTCGGTGTCCTCTACTTCGGCAGGATCCTCGTGAGTCTCGGCTCATCGGTCGCGTGGCTGAGCGCCCTCAAGGTCATCATGAACTGGTTTCGATCACGTGAAGTAGGCACCGTAACCGGTCTTTCAGGAGCAATCAACAACACCGGCCAGCTCCTGGCGGCAACGCCGCTGGCTCTCCTCATCATCGCCATCGGCTGGCGCATGTCTTTCGTGACCGCGGCAGGACTGAGTCTCACCGTCGCCGTCCTCAACTGGTTCATCGTCAGGGACGGCCCCACGAAGGTGGGCCTCCCCTCAATCGCTGAGGCGGAGGGCAGCGTCAGTGCCACAACGGACAGCAAGGAGCGCAGCCTTTCGGTGCGCGAACGCCTGTCGCTGGTAGCAGGCAACAAGCTGATCTGGCCCTTTTTCATGGTCTGTATGGGTACATATGGAGCATTTTGCGCGTTCTTCCTGAACTGGTTCGTCATCTATCTCATGCAGACCTATGGACTTACACGTGACTACGCCGCCACGTTTGCGCTTGCTTCCGCCGCGGGCTCAATCATCGGGACCTCGTTGCTCGGATTCATCTCGGACCGCATCGGGAGTCGTCGCATCCAAATCAGATTCGCCACAGCAGTGTCGCTCACCTGCCTCCTGATGATGGCATTGTGGAACGGAGGCAAACCTCCCCTTGAGGCACACTGGTTCCTTGCCTTCTTCGTAGGGTTTGGCATCGGAGCCATGTCGGTATCGTTCGCAGCCATACGCGATGTTGCGAGGCCGGAGGTGCGCGGTACGACAGCCGGAATCGTGAACATGGGGGCCTTCATAGGAGCCGGGGTGGTCCAACCGCTCTTCGGCTGGCTCCTGGACAAAGGCTGGCTGGGAGAGATGGTGAACGGCGTGAGGCACTACCCCGTTGGCGCGTTCCAGCAAGGTCTCCTTCTGTGCTGTGGACTGATGGCGTTGGGATTCGTCGGTGCACTGCTGATGAAGGAGCCCTTGCGCAGAGCCGATTAAGGGACGGCGCCACGGACTGCGGCGAGGTGTTATAGCGGCAGCAGCAACTCCGCAAACCCGAGGCGCTTGAAGGCATTCCACGCCAAGGCCACTCCCCAAACCGGACCACGAGACCAGTAGGGAGCCCCAACGCACGTCTCCACGCCTGAAACCGAAAGCCTGCTCGACGCCTTACACAGTACGATTCCGCATCCGCACGATGGGCGGGTCACAATGCGATGAGGGAACTCGAGCGAAGAGACACCCACGGCCGGCCCAGGACTTTCGCGTAGGCATCTCGTCCTGATGCTCTGCAGCCCGTCTTGACACTCAACCCATGTCGAACTACACTGACAACAGGTCAACAAAGTCGCAATCAGGGCTTGCCTCTTGTGTGCTGTACGGTTCGCCGGGCAGCAGTGCGCGAACAAAGGGGTTTCGCATGTGTTCTCCCCCAATGAACAGCGCCAGGGCGAGTCCTTCCACCCAGTGTTGGTCGAGTGGCAGAACAGAGGGAACCACAAGGAGGTTGGAACATGGCTGAAGAACAGAAGACCGAGCATGGTTTCGTCGGTGAGACAATCATTGGTGACGACGTGGTGGCCTCGATTGCCGGCCTGGCCGCGCAGGAGATCGAGGGTGTCGGGAGCCTCGGCAAGAGCACTGTGCGCCGCGCACTCAGCGGTGCCTTCGCAGACGCCGCCGAGAAGGCCCGGGCGGGCGTTGCCGTTGAGGTCGGGAAGCGCGAGTGCATCGTGGACCTGCAGATGAACGTGCACTACGGCTACAGCATCCCGAGCATCATAAACGAGGTCCGGAAGAAGGTCGCCGCGCGCCTGCTTGAGTTCACCGGTCTCATCGCCAAGGAAATCAACATCCGGGTTGTTGGGATCGATATCCCACAGCACAAGCCTCAGTCCAGAGTCGCATAGTGCAGTGGTGGCGGCCTAGAATCCGCACCCGCTGACGCAGCCCCGGGCTCGAAGGCCGGCCGCGTAGGTGAGTGGAGGAAAGTGATGATGATTTCCGTTTTCAACCGTCTTGTCGTGATACTCGGCGCGCTGGCCGTCCTTGCCGGGGCGGTAGTCACCATCGGCGTTGCCGCGCAGGCCTGGTCACCCTACATCCTCCTGGGGTGGTTCCAACCCCAGCTCCAACTGGCCTCAGAGGCAACCACCGCCAGCAGGGTGGCGATTATCTGTCTCAGCGCCGTCGCGGCCGTGGGCATGCTGGCCCTTCTCATTGCAGAGGTGATTCCTCTTCGTACTTCAGTCGTGCACGTACTGAGCACGACTGACAAGGGCGTCGCCACAATCGAGAATCAGAGCCTCTGCCTGCTGGCTGAGCGCACCGGCGAGACGGTCCACGGCGTGAACGATGTCGACAGTTTCATCAGGGATAGCGAAGATGGACTGTTGGTCAAGTGCCGAGCCGTCGTCGCCCTGGGCGCGAATCTGCTGGAAATCAATCCGGAGTTCAAATCCAAAGTGCGCGACACAATCCAGCAGTTGACGGGACTGCCGGTCGCCCGGGTCGACATCAAGTTCAAATACAATTCGGACAAGCGAAGCCGGGTCTCGGTAAGGTGAAGGGGATATAGCCATGAGAAATCCGAAGACAATCGGGATTGTCGCAGGGCTAGTAGCAGGCCTTATCATCGCGTCTCTCGGGTTCGCCAAGTTCCTTGTTGTCGCTCTCTGCGTGTTAATAGGCTGGTTTGTCGCGAAGGTCTACCTCGGAGAGATTGACCTTCTCGACGCCTACGAGCGATTTCAATCTGGCAGGGGGAGAAAGCCGCGCAGTTGACGCAAGTGCCGTCCTGCTTGCCGCCGGAATAGCCCTCCAGCTGCGGCAACTTGCGTCCAGTTGGAAGCGGTCGTGTGGCAAGTGCTGGCCGGATTTGTGCGCTCGAAAGAGGTACTGCAAAGCTGGCTGCCCGGCGCCCTTGTTCTCGGAGGAATCTGCCTCACCAGCCTCTGGAGCGAGACGCTCCTTCTCGCGCTCGCTGAAGTCGTCTCTATCACGCTCTTCTTTGCCGTGTTCATGTTCGCGTGGAACGCAAGAGCGTTCCTCGACTCGGACTACTTCCTCCTGCTCGGCTTCGCCTGTCTCTCGCTCGCCATCCTCGAGGGACTGCACATGTTCAGCCACCCGTGGTTCGGCCTTGTGCCGGGGGGAATAGAGACTTCGACGCGCGCTCTGCTGGCCGGTCGCTATCTTCAGGCAGTGTCCTTCCTCGTAGCCGCGGCTTTCGTCCAACGCAAGCTACGCCCTCTCCCAACGCTCCTGTCCTTCCTGGGAGTGACTGCAGCCCTTGTTGCAGGCATCCTGCTCGTCTCCCGGCCGTGCTGCTACGCAGCGGACGGCGGTGCCACCATATTCAACCTCGCAAGCCACTGGGTCACCGCCGGCATTCTGGTTGCAGCTCTCGCATTGCTCAACCACTCCGGCCACAGATTCCATCCACGGGTGCTGGCCCTTGTCTCAGCCGCGATTGCCGTGACCGCGCTGGCCTCCGTCGCCTTCGGCCTGACACACTGGCTGTCGGGTCCGTGGCAAGCGCTCGGCCATCTGTTGATTGCCGTGTCGACCTACTTGATCTTCAAGGCGTTCGTCGAGACAGGCTTCACCAGGCCATATGACTTGCTGTTTCACAATCTCAAAGAAGCCGAAGCGCAAATGCGCGCCATAACGTTGAGAGACGAGCTCACGGGACTCTACAACCGCCGCGGCTTCTTCTCACTCGCGGAGCAGCAGACCAAGCTGAGCCAGCGGACGGGCCGGAACATGCTGCTCTTCTACTGTGACCTCAACGCGATGAAGACCATCAACGATACGCTCGGTCACCAAGAGGGAGACCGTGCGCTGACGGACGTGGCGGCAATCCTGAGGGAGACATTCAGGGAATCTGATATCATTGCTCGCATCGGTGGCGATGAGTTTGCCATTCTTGCCATCGAGAGCGACGATACGAGCGTCGGGATGCTACGTATGCGTCTCGAGACGAATCTGATAGCGTTTGCCGACCGGGCCGGGCGTCCCTACGACATCAGCCTCAGTATCGGCGAGGCAACCTACGACCCGCTGCTCTCCGAGAGCCTCGATCGGGTGCTCTCGAGGGCCGATGACCTCATGTACCGACAGAAGCAGGCGCGGAGACACAACGGAAAGGAGCACCCCAACACGTGAGCAAGAAATACGTCCGGACAGTAGTTGCTGCGGCGCTTGTCGTACTCTTGCCGTGCTTTGCCGCATGCGCAGAACAGGAGAAAGAGCCAATGACGTACGCATCACCGCCGCCAATGAGCATCGACACGAGTGCCAGCTACACCGCCACCATCGAGACCGAGAAGGGAGACCTCGTGTGCGAGCTGTTTGCGGCGGACGTGCCGGTGACGGTCAACAACTTCGTCTTCCTCGCTCAGGAAGGCTTCTATGACAACACCACGTTCCACAGGGTGATTGCGGGCTTCATGGCCCAGGGAGGCGACCCCACGGCGACCGGAACAGGCGGACCCGGCTACAAGTTCGCGGATGAGTTCAGCGTACATAAGCACGGCACGGGTGCACTCTCGATGGCAAACGCGGGAAGCAACACCAACGGCTCGCAGTTCTTCATCACCTACGAGCCACAGCCGCACCTGGACGGCAAGCACTCGGTCTTCGGTCAGTTGGTCGAGGGAATGGATGTCCTTGAGGCCATCAAACAGGGCGACGCCATCAAGACGATTCGTATAGACAAGTCCTAGTTGCGCTTGACTGACAGGGCAGAGCCACGCGAAACGCTCCAGTAACCTGGTGTCGCCACGCATCGGCCGGCGGCCGGCGTTGACTCCCTCCAGCCCGCGTGCTACCGTCGCGTGGACCATCAGGCGCCTGTGTGCGCCCGCAACCATGAAAGGAGACCGGATTGCCATGTCCGCAGCTTCACCTAAAGGCAAGGCTCAGACAGTCCTCGGCGCAATAGAAGGCCGGGACATCGGTGTCACGTTGCCACACGAGCACCTCCTCATGGACGGGAGTGCCCTGTACACGGAACCCGCCGCCTCGGCAGAGAGAGGGAACGCGCACAAACCTGTCGACCGGGATATCCTGAGTTGGCTTCGCTATCACCCGTTTGAGAACGCAGACAACCTGCGTCTATTCGACGAGGAAGTAGCTACGAGAGAGATTCTCCACTTCAAGGCAGCCGGGGGCAGGACCGTCGTCGACCAGGGGAACAACGGCCTGGGCCGCGACGCAAACGCACTCGCCCGCATCTCCCGCATCACAGGGCTGAATATCATCATGGGGTCGGGCTACTACACGGCCAACTCGCTCGACCCGCAGGTCTTCTCAATGTCGGTAGACGAGATGGCGGACGAGATAGTCCGCGACATCACCGAGGGCGTCGGCAGCACCGGCATCAGGTCCGGCCTAATCGGCGAGATAGGCTGCTCATGGCCCATGCACGAGTTCGAGAAGAAGTCGCTGCTTGCAGCCGCCAAGGCCCAGAAGGCAACCGGTGCCCCAATCAACGTGCACCCCGGCCGCAACCCCCTGGGCCCGATTACGGCGGCACGGATACTCGATGATGCCGGGGCAGACATGAGCCGGGTCGCCTTCAGTCACATAGACGGCAGGGTCCGCACACACGAGGGTAGGGTCGAACTCGCCAGGCTCGGCTGTTATCTCGAGTACGACCTGTTTGGCTGGGAAGGACACTTCCCTTCGTTCTACACAACGGAGTACCTTGACCTGCCGAACGACACGACGCGCATCTACGAGATACGCGCCCTGATTGATGAAGGCTT
>CAZQML010000109.1:0-3632 GCA_964594245.1 uncultured Dehalococcoidales bacterium
CATCGAGATATTCAACCTAACAATATAATTGTGCGAGAGAATGGTGATCCAATAATTATAGATCTCGGTGTTTCAAAACATATAGGTAATCCACCTATTACAAGCGTGTGGGAAGAAATTGGTACCCGTCGTTATTGGCCTCCTGAATTAATGTCAGAAGAAAAAAACAAGTGGCATTTCAGTTCCGATATATTTTCGTTAGGTAGCTGTCTTGTTCATATGATTACAGGGAAGTATATCTTTAGTGAAAAAAAGAATTATCCGCATTTCTTCAATACTTTAATTGCCTACCAAGAATCTAATAAAGTTAGCATTCCTGAACTGCAAGATATTCCTGATACATTGGGATTTCTAAAACAATTACTAATGTTAATGCTATGTCCTTGTCTACTGGATAGACCACAAGCTAGTGAGCTAATTGAAATGATCAATGGTAACAGAGTACTTCCACAAACTAGATCTTCAGGAAAGTTTCCTATTACAGAGTTTCTTTTCCAATTAGAAGACGATATCGAATTAGCTGTGCTTAATGAACTAGCATGTGGCTATAAAAACGGAAAATTATTTTCTCTTACAGATATTATAGGTTCTAGCGATAATACACGGGTTGGTGATTTTTATAAGAGTGATTCATTTATGCATATCATTGGTGGTTGGGGATTAATTAGACAAGTTGATCCTACACAAGTTTTTGTGACATACGATCAAGATGATCAGTGGTTCCATGATGATGTAGAATTTGAACCTTGCGAAACCTGTGTATTAATAAATAATTATTTGCAGGAGAATCCCAGAGTATGGAGAAAAATCAACGATGCCCGTATTGATATTTATTCTCGCCTAAAGCAGGGTAAATTGAGAAAAACAGGAATAGAATTATTTAAACACGTGATAAGCGGTCAAAATCATTTCATTGACCCACATAATACTGATTGGGTGTTCAAAATTGCTATTCGGGAATATGAATTAGTAGACAGTTATCTTGATGTTGATTTAACAACGTACCCTCGATGGACTTCACATGGTGGGATAAGAGGATTTAGGGGAGTTAATAGTTAACCTGAGAAAAAGAAAAGGGACAGTAGAGCGAAGCGTTGATTTCATAAACGGTTTTACTCAAGCCGGTTGACTCGTTATTGCCTATGGTCAATGCCGGGCCGTTTGCGGATTGCCCCACGAATGCCCTCCATCTTCAGGTAGCCTTTTTTCCAAACTATTATGCCTGAGACTGTGAATACGAGCACATATATAATCAAGGCATATCTTGCCCTGATTTTTGTTCTGAGGCTCAGCCCGAGTCCGATCAGTGCATACAGCCCAGCCAGGCCGTAGCATATCACGACGGTTTTCTTCAGCGGTATTCCCCTATCAATCATCTGGTCATAGATGTGACCCCGGTCGGAGACGAATAAAGGTCGATGATTGATCAGTCTTCTGGCTAACGCGACAGCCGTATCAAGAATCGGCAGGCCGAAGACGACAACCGAGGCCATCCACCAGCGGACGGCCTTCTCGGCGAATAAAATCATTAGCGCCGCGGCGATAAATCCGAGCAGCATACTGCCGGCGTCGCCCATGAATATCTTTGCAGGATGACGATTGAAAGGTAAAAAGCCGCAGACCGCCCCGAGAAGCCCCAAACACAAAATAACTCGGACTGAATCTCCGCCAACCTTGCTTGAGCCCCAAGTCCCGAGGTGAATGGTCAGCATCAAAAGAGCCGCGGCGATAATCACCGTGACACCGGCACAAAGACCATCCAAGCCGTCGAGCAGGTTCAGCGAATTTGTTGCTCCGAGGACAAATACAATAACGATGGGGATTCCTAAAATCACCTCAAGGTTCTCCGGAATATTTAATCCGAGGTAGGCATTAAGAAAACCGAGGCTGGGCCTGACCCCAACGGCCACGAGAATGACAGCGGCAACGATTTGTCCCAGTATCTTCTGGTAAGGTTTTATGTCGAATATATCATCAACCAGACCAATGAAGCACGCAATCGCACCGCCTGCAAGAACACCGAAAAGCCAGGTGAAAGTCGAAGGCAGATGCTGCCGGTCGTGGAGATAATAAACACCCACAAGAACGCCGGCGGTTAACCCGACGAGCATGCCTATGCCGCCAAGATAGGCGACACTTGCTTTGTGAGTTTTTACGAGACGATCAGGCTTATCGACAATGCCGAACTTTATTGCAATCTTCTTGCACAGCCACGTAGCAACGAATGCCGAGACAAATGAAAATACGAGCACAGGCCAGAACTGCATGACCCAGCTTATGGGCCTTTCGGGACCTATGAGATTATCCAGCATATCCTTGTCCTTTAACTGAAGAATTCCCGAGTACGGAGGCACAATTAGATTTTCTTTAGTCTATCGGATGTCCTTGAACCTGTCCAGACCAATCACTGCAGCATTGACGTTAAGGTCGTATACGGGTAAACTATTTGTATGAGTTTTTTCAATATTCTAAAACGCGGACTTGATATTATCATATCGCTATCGGCATTGATTATTCTCTGGCCGGTTTTGTTGTTAATCGTCATAGCGATAAAGGTCAGCAGCAAAGGGCCTGCCGTTTTCAAACAACAAAGGGCTGGCAAAAATGGCAATCCGTTCGTGTTTTACAAGTTTCGCACGATGACAATCGACGCCGATCCCTTTGGACCCAGCCCGAAATCCGGCCGGGATCCCAGGCTCACAAAAATCGGAAGAATTTTACGCGAATATTCCCTTGATGAACTGCCACAGTTTTTCAACATATTAAAAGGAGATATGAGTGTTGTTGGGCCCCGACCGTTATATCTTTCCCAGATGCCTGAGTGGAGCGAGAGGCAGAAAAAACGGCTGCTTGTAAAGCCCGGATTGACTGGTCTGGCACAAATATCCGGACGGGGAGAAATAACGCGTGAAGAAAAACTTGAACTCGACGTTAAATACGTGGAAATAGCAACCTTTTTAGCCGATATAAGGATAATATTGGCGACCATTGCCCACGTTTTAAGCCGAAAGGGCATCTATGAGAAAAGATACTCGCAAGCCGAATCCACACGAGGTACGAAACCTTGAATACTCGATACCTGTCGAGGATTAAGGACGAGAATAAGATGAAATATCTGACAAAAATAGAACAGTTGGAGCACTTAAGCTCTGCCGAAAAAGCCGAGCTCAAGCAGGTAACCAACGAGTTTGCCTTTCGCAGCAACGACTATTATTTGTCACTGATAGATTGGAACGACCCTGACGATCCAATCCGAAAGCTGATCATCCCCAACCTGCAGGAGCTTGACGAATGGGGCCGGCTTTATCCGTCGGATGAGAAAACCTATTGCGTAATGCCCGGTCTCGAGCATAAATATCCTTCCACGGCGCTTCTGCTGGTTAGTAATGTGTGCGACGGGATCTGCCGGTACTGTTTCCGTAAGCGCGTCTTCATCAACCCGCAGAACGAATACCTGCGAGACCTTCCGGCTGCGATACAGTATATAAGGCAGCATGACGAGATTACCAATGTGCTTCTGACAGGAGGGGATCCATTCGTACTTAAACCATCGAAGCTTGAGAATATTATCCGGGAACTGAGGGACATTGAACATGTCAGCATCATTCGTATCGGGACAAAGATACCAGCAT
>CAZQML010000110.1:0-3195 GCA_964594245.1 uncultured Dehalococcoidales bacterium
GCGGGCACTCATCAACAAGCCTGCCGTTGTGCTCGCCGACGAGCCGACCGGCAACCTGGATTCGGTCAATTCGGCCAACATCTACAAGATGTTCAGGGAGATAAACGAGCGCTACGGGGCGACCTTCCTGATTGTGACGCATGACCGGCGCATTGCGGAGCAGACCGACCGCATAATCGAGATTCGCGACGGTCGCGTCCTGATGGATATCAACAAGTAGCGGCGAGGCCCCGGTAGTGGAGGGACAGTAAGTAAGAAAGGGGGCAGGTCCGAGCACCTGCCCCCTTTGTCTGCCTGGAGGTGTGGCTTCTACAGCCAGGCGTGTGACTCGCGGTTGAGGTTCTTGCAGCTACCCTCGATGGGGATGCCGGCCAGTTTCTTGGCGATGTCCTTCGAGTGCTCGAGGTTGTGGTCGCGATAGATAGCCACCTTCTCGATAACAGGTGAACCGCCACCGTGCAGGTAGTCAATCAGCTTGTGGCCACCCCACGCCGATGCCATCATGTCCTGGAAGAGGCGGAATGCCCGATGCTGATTCTCAGCAGAGATATCGGGATTGCGCATGATGTACTTCTCCATGTAAGGGCCGGTCTTCTCGTCGTAGAAGTCCTCTTCCGGAGGCAGCGTGGCAGCAAGGCCACCGGCAATGGCGGCAAGCGCCTCGAACTCGTCGTAGATGGCCTCACCTGCCAGCATCCGCCCGGCGTTGCAGTAGTTCGTGTCGGGGACCTGTGTGCCCGAGGGCATGTTCTTTGAGTTTACCGCTGCGGCAATTCCTGCCGCGTATATCAGGTCAATAACCTGAATCATGTCGGCTAGCTTGTGACGAACGTGCTGTGCACGTGCGATGCCGTTGTACTCTGCAGCCAGCGCTGTCGCCCCGGTGAATATCTCTGACACGGCGGCCTTGCAGCCGGTGTAGCTGTGCCGGTGATAGAGTGCAAACAGCAGGGCGAGCTTGCCCGCCATGTCTGTCTCACCGCAGAGGAAGACACGCTCCCAGGGCACGAACACGTGGTCGAACACCGTGATGGAGTGACTGATGCCAGTCTTGTTGAAGGGAGCCTCGAGCTTCTTGCGGCGTGGGGGTGAGTACGCAGCGTTCACGAGCGTTACGCCCTCCCAATCCGACGGCACAGAGAATGCAACAGCCCAATCGGGCTCTTCGGCCGTCATGTTCCGGGTGGGAATTGCGACTATCTCGTCAACGTAGACGGAGCACGAGTTATGCGCCTTGGCGCCGTTTACAACGATGCCGTCAGGTCTCTTCTCAACCACGCGGAGATAGAGGTCGGGGTCCTCCTGCTCGTGGGGCCGCTTCGGCCTGTTGCCCTTGACGTCCGTCTGCGCACAGTTGAGCGAGAGGTCCTCGCTCTGCACCTTCTTCATGAAGTTGATGAATCTCTCGTTGTACTTGGTGCCATACTTCTGGTCGGCCTCGTACGTCACGACCGACAGCGCATTCAGGGAGTCAATGCCCATGCAGCGCTGTATGCAACCACCGACCTCCTGGGAATACAGCCGGGTCATCTTCTGCTTGTTCAACAGGTCCTCCACGCTCCGGTGGATGTGGGTGAAGCGGTTGATGCGCTCCCCCGTCAGATGTGAGGTTACCACGCCGATGTCCTCGAGTTCGGGGTCAAAGGCGAGGTCATAGGTCATGGCCATCACGTTCATGCCGCCGAGCAGCTTCGGGTCGAAGCGGTCCACTATCTTGCCGCCCATGTAGACGTTCGGCTTCAGCTTGCGCATGCGTTCTCTGTACTGGTCGCCGGTAATCATGTCTTGTCCTCCTGAAACCGCGGAATTATGCTGTGAGTGTTGATGGGGAGCACTAGCTACGAAAGATAGCATAAGCGCGGTTGGCCTGTAAATCGGAACGTGAAGCTGAAGTAGCTTGCGTCCGCGCTGTGCTAATATGCGCGAGGCGCACACCTCCGCTCTTCTTGAATGGCTCCCGAACATGGAGGAAGGAGACAGTCGCATGAGCTGGCAGCCCGAGGTTGATGAGCTGCGCACCCGCCGGGAGATGGCGAGGCAGATGGGTGGAGAGGAGGCGGTCGCACGACAGCATGCCAAGGGGCGCCTCACGGTCCGGGAACGCATCGACGCCCTGCTCGACGAGGGCTCGTTCAAAGAAATCGGCACGTTGTTCGGCAAGGCCGACTACAACGACGACGGTAGTCTCAAGGAGTTCACACACGTCTCGCGTGTCATCGGCAGCGGGCGGATTGATGGCAGGCGTGTAGCTGTTGATGGGGGCGACTTCACCATCAGGGGTGGATGGGCAGACCCAACCAGCTTCGTCGGTGCCGGGCGCTTCTCATTGGAGCAGATGGCGCTCGAGCGGCGCATACCGTATGTCCGCCTGCTCGACTCGGCGGGCGGCAGTGTGGAAAGCATCCGGGCGAAGGGCCGCACTGTCCTCCTGGGAGGACCACATCTCTTCGGCCCGTGGCAGCAGCTGATGGCGCATGTTCCGGTGGTATCAGCCGCGCTCGGCTCACTCGGCGGTGAGCCCCCGGTTCGTGTAGCCGCGTCTCACTGGAGCGTGATGACGAAGAGCACGAGCGAGCTCTTCGTCGCCGGACCCCCGCTCGTCAAGCAGGCTCTGCATACCGACATCACGAAAGAGGCGCTCGGCGGCTACAGGGTGCATGCTTGTGAGAGCGGTGTTGTTGACAACGTCGCAGAGGACGAGCACGAGGCGTTTCGCCTGATACGTGAATTTCTGAGCTACATGCCACAGAACGTGTGGCAACAGCCGCCGTGGCGGGAGACGGACGATGACTGCGAGCGCCGGGATGAGGAACTCCTGTCGATTATTCCGCGCGACCGACGTCGTACGTATTCCATTCGCGACCTCATCAGCCACATAGTTGACAAGGATTCGACTTTCGAGATAGCTCCCCTGTACGCCCGCTCGGTCGTCACAATGCTGGCACGGTTGGACGGCTACCCGGTGGCAGTGATGAGCAACGACCCTCGTATTCTCGGCGGTGCTCAGACGGCCGCCGGTTGCGAGAAGATGATGAGATTCATCGACATGGCGGACACGTTTCATCTTCCCGTCATCTACCTTGTGGACTGTCCGGGCTTCATGATTGGCCCCGAGTCCGAGCATCAGGGCATCGAGCGCAAGTCCGCCCGCCTCGCATTCGCCATGGCGCAGATGACCGTGCCCGCCCAGGTGGT
>CAZQML010000111.1:0-11179 GCA_964594245.1 uncultured Dehalococcoidales bacterium
GCTGTTCGGGTCTTCGCCCGAGATACATGTAAAGGTGGAGAAAAACAAGGTAAAAATACGCCCTCTTGCAGGAACGAGAAAAAGGGGCGCGAGCAGAAAGGAAGACCTGGAACTCGAGAGAGAGCTTATTGCAGATGATAAGGAGCGGGCCGAGCACCTCATGCTGGTTGACCTCGCACGGAATGATCTTGGTAGAGTATGTCGTACGAACACAGTCGAGGTCACGGAACTGATGGAAATCGAGCGATACTCGCATGTAATGCATATGGTCTCCCAGGTCGAGGGGGAGCTGGCGGAGGACAAAAGCGGTGTGGACGCGGTAAGGGCAACCTTCCCGGCGGGTACTGTGACAGGTGCGCCGAAGATACGCGCTATGGAGATCATCAGTGAACTCGAGAGGGAGAAACGGGGTTTTTATTCCGGACTGGTCGGTTACATCGAAGCGGACGGCTCTTTAGACACCTGCATCACGATAAGGAGCGCCCTTAAAAAGGACGATATACTGGTACTTCAGGCGGGGGCGGGGATCGTGTACGACTCGGTTCCAGAAAAAGAATATGAAGAGACTTCATCGAAACTCAGGGCGATGGGAAGCATACTGGGTCTGGAGGTGTAGGATGATATTGATAATCGATAACTACGACTCTTTTACATATAATCTTTATCAGTACCTGTCGGAGATCGCCGGTGAAGAGGTGAAAGTCGTAAGAAACGACAAGGTTACTTTAGAGGAGATAGAGACCCTTCACCCGGACAGGGTCGTAATATCCCCCGGCCCGGGAAGACCGGAGGAAGCCGGGATATCCGTAGACGTGATAAAACGGTTTGCAGGAAAATTTCCCATCCTCGGCGTATGCCTCGGGCACCAGGCAATAGGATACGCGTTCGGCGCGGGAATAGGGAGAGCGAAGGAGATCGTACACGGAAAGACACAGCGTATCAGGCTTGACGGGAAAGGGCTTTTCAGAAACATCCCTTCTCCGTCCAGGTTTATGCGCTATCATTCACTGGTAATTCATCCATCCTCTCTTCCGGATGAGCTCGAGGTTACCGCCTCGTCGGAGGACGGCGAGATCATGGGAGTGAGGCACAGGCGGTACCCCCTTGAGGGGGTCCAGTTCCACCCGGAGTCGATTGCATCGGAATATGGAAAAAAGATTCTGAGGAATTTCATCCGTTACAGACGCGAGTCTTTCAATGTTTCCGCCGTGCTGTCCGGGATCGTCGATCGTGAGGACCTTGCGCCGGAGACGGCATATTCGCTGATGGAGGAGCTCACCGAAGGGGAGTTGTCGGTCGGCCAGGTCGCGGCTTTTCTTACAGGGTTCGCTGCAAAGGGGGTAAGTCCGGCCGAGCTGGCTGCTTTCGCCGAGGTTCTGGGGAAAAAGAAGCTGCGTTTTGACGTTTCCCGCCCGGTGGTGGACACCTGCGGAACGGGAGGGGACGGAAAGGGAAGCTTCAACATCTCGTCCATGGCGGCCGTAGTCTCCTGTTCGTGCGGAGCCCTTGTAGTCAAGCACGGAAACCGGGGGGTAAGCTCCCCGTCGGGAAGTGCGGATTTTTACCACGCTTTGGGTGTGCCGGTTGAGCTCAGCCCGGAACAGGCGAGGCTTTTGTTCGAGCGGACCGGGTTCGTTTTTCTCTTTGCACCTCTTTACCACGGGTCCATGAAACATGCGGCTCAGGCAAGAAAGGAGATCGGGATCAAGACTGTAATGAATCTTCTCGGGCCTCTTCTCAATCCCGCGGACGCGGAATACCAGGTACTCGGCGTCTACTCTGAAAACCTGTTGAGGCCGGTTGCCGAGGCCATGAGGCTCCTTAAGCGAAAAAGAGCAATGATAGTCTGCGGCCTCGACGGCCTGGACGAGATATCCGTCGCCGCACCGACACGGATTGTGGAGCTGAAGGAAGGAGGAGACCTGGAAGAATACATATTCGATCCGGAGGAGTTAGGGATTAAATGTTACGGTGAGGGGGAGCTGAGAGGGGGGAGTCCCGCGGACAATGCGGCCACGGCGCACGAGCTTTTTTTGAAAGACGGCCCGGAAGCTGTCAGGGAGGCCGTGCTGCTGAACGCAGGAGCGGCCAATTATACATACGGGTTATGCGGTAGCATGAGGGAAGGATATCTCATGGCGAAAAAGGCCCTTATATCGGGAAAGGCCGGGTGCAAGCTGGAGGAAATAGTAGAGACGGGCAGACGGCTCCTGCAGGGGGAAGCGGTATGACGGGAATAGAAGAAATTGTGCAAAGAAGGAAAGAGAGGATTAAACGCCTGGGTCACACTATGGGAGTGCGGGTGCCGCAAAGTCGCCGTCATCCTGTAAACGCATTCTCGGTCTTCCCCCTCCTGATCTGTGAGGTCAAGAGGGCCTCCCCCTCGAAGGGACGGATTTCACCCGGCGCGGATGCGGAGAGCCGGGTCGCGAAGTACAGGGAAATGGGAATTCGGTCGGTATCCGTGCTCACCGAGGAGGAATATTTCCTTGGATCGCTGGAGGACCTTCTGAGAGTAAAGGAGCGGTTTCCCGACATAGCGGTGTTGCGGAAGGATTTCATCATTGACGAGGAAGATGTGGCGATCTCGTACAGGGCGGGTGCGGATGCGGTTCTCCTTATAGCCGCGATGCATGACACCGGTAGCCTTATCAGGCTCTACAGGAAAGTGAAAAGCTGTGGAATGGAGGCCCTGGTTGAGGTTCACGATACGGAGGACCTTAAGAAAGCGGCCGCATTCAGACCCGCTCTCACGGGGTTCAATGCGAGAAATCTGGGGACGTTCAGGGTCGATCCGCTTCGTCCGGTTGTTCTTATAGGCCGGGTGACCTGGGATACGATTCCGGTATTCGAGTCCGGTATATGTTGTTCCGAAGACGCGTTGTTTGCCCTGAGCTCCGGTTTTCGAGGTCTTCTTGCAGGTGAATCGGTGATGAGAGAACCGGATCTCGTACCGGAGCTCCTCGCGGCCTTTTCCTCGCAGGCGAAGGTAACGACGCAAGCGCGGGGGAGCATGGATTTCTGGAAACGTGTGGGAGAAAGAATAGGAGGATCTCGCCCGCTGGTAAAGATTTGCGGCCTGACGAACGAAGCGGACGCCCGCTTCGCCCACCGGAAAGGGGCGGACATGCTCGGGTTCGTGTTTGCTTCCTCCCCGAGGAAGGCTGAGGCAGAGCTCCTGCGAAAAGTGAAAGACCTCGATTCGATCAAAGTGGGTGTTGTTGTTAACGGTACGGCCCGCCCTGATATAGATCCTGTTGTACGTGATCTGCTCGTAGAGGGCCTGCTGGACGCCGTCCAATTCCATGGAGACGAGCGGTCGGAACAGTGTTTCAGGCTCGCCTTTCCCTATTATAAGGCGGTGCGGGTGGGTGGAAAGGAGAATATTGATATGATATCCGGCTATCGAAGTCCCAGGGTCCTGATCGATGCATTCGTACCTGGAATGCGGGGGGGGACTGGACACACGGTTCCCGCCGGTACGGTACACCGAATCAGAAAGCAACACCCGCTCTGGCTCGCCGGCGGAATAGATGCGGAGAATGTTCGCGGAATCGTAGAGGCATTTCGGCCTGAACTTATCGATGCTTCAAGCGGACTCGAAGAGACGGCGGGGATCAAGAGCCATACGAAAATAGAGAAATTTTTCAAGGAGCTGGAAATTGGATGATATATACCACGACTTTTTCGGTGATTTCGGGGGCCGGTATGTCGCCGAGGTACTGAGGCCCGCCCTGGACGAGCTTGAGTCTGAATGGATGCAGGCGATGAAGTGCCAGGATTTCAAAAATGAGCTGGATACGCTTGCTTTTCAGTATACGGGGAGGCCGACCCCTCTGATGTTCGCCGCGAACGCCACCAGGATGCTGGGGGGCGCTCAAGTTTTTATCAAGCTCGAGGGGCTCTCCAACACGGGTGCGCATAAGGTAAACAATGCACTTGGACAGGCACTGCTGGCGAGGAGGATGGGAAAGCGGAGGATAATCGCGGAGACCGGGGCGGGTCAGCATGGGGTTGCGGCGGCATCCGTGTGTGCGAAGCTCGGTTTGGAGTGCGTCGTGTACATGGGGGAAATGGACATGCGGCGGCAGAGGCCCAATGTATTCTGGATGGAACTCTATGGGGCGACGGTGATACCGGTAAAAGGAGAAAACGCGACACTCAAGGATGCGGTCAACGAGGCGCTGAGGGACTGGGCCTCAAGCTACGAAGATACTCACTACCTTCTGGGTTCCGCACTTGGACCGTCACCATACCCCGACATGGTACGGGAGTTTCAGTCGGTCATAGGAAGAGAGGTGCAGCAGGAGATGGATCGACGTAAACTCGATGTGCAGGCGCTTGTCGCCTGCGTGGGAGGAGGATCGAATGCGATAGGATTTTTTTCTCCCTTCCTTGAATCGGACCGTCCTCGGCTGATTGGGGTAGAGGCGGGAGGCAGAGGCACAGGTGTCGGGGATCACGCATCCAGGATGAGCGGGGAAGGCAGGCAGGGAATCGTACACGGTTATAAGTCCCTGTTCCTTCTCGATAAGGACGGACAGGTACAGCCAACTCACTCCATATCCGCGGGTCTGGACTATCCGGGCATAGGTCCGCAGCTGGCCTGCCTGGGAAGGAGCGGACGGGTGGAATTTACTAAGGCGACGGATGAAGAAGCCCTCGAAGCAGTGCAGTTCTTTGCGGCCAACGAGGGGCTTCTTTTCGCACTCGAGCCCGCTCATGCGGGGGCTGCAGCTATGAGACTCGCGAAGACGCTCGATCCGGAGAAGTGTGTAATCGTCAATATGTCCGGGAGAGGAGAAAAGGATCTTTTCATTCTTGCACGGGAATTCGACGGTAAAAAGTGGAAAGAATTTTTGAAGAGTGAGGCGAATGATGTCTAATAGGATCATGACGCACATGGTTGCATGGTTTCCGAACAGGGAATCATCTCTGGAGGTCGCGCGGGGAATGGTCGACGGGGGCAGCGCTTATCTTGAGGTACAGTTTCCTTTCAGCGATCCGACGGCCGACGGGTACCACATCCAGGAAGCCTGTAAGCGGGCTCTTGCTGAAGGATTCACGGTCAGTCGGGGATTCGATCTCGTTCGGGAAATAATAGTACACGCGGATATACCTGTATTTATTATGTGCTATGCAAACACCATATTCGTCTACGGTGTAAGACGATTCCTCCAACGCTGCAAGACTGCGGGTGTGCGGGGGGTCATCGTGCCGGACCTTCCCGTAGATTACGACGAGGGGCTTTATTCTCTCTGCGAGGAGGCGGGCATACAGGCCGTTCCCGTAGTCTCACCCTCGACGAGCGACAGCCGACTGCGCATGATACTCTCCAATGATATGGAGTATGTATATGCGACGCTCAGAAAAGGTATCACCGGATCGTTTACCGAGGTACACGATCCGCAGCTCGGGTTTCTGAAGCGGGTGAGGTCTCATCGCAAGAAGGTCCTTGCCGGTTTCGGCATATCCGAGAGAAACCAGGTCGAGGCGATAGTTCCGTACATACATGCTGCTGTTGTGGGGACCGGCCTCGTCAAGGCCGTCATGAACGACAGTACCGGCAATGTCTACGACACGGTACGCCGGAAAACGGCTTCCCTGACCTGAATACCGTACTAGCGAAAAAGCAGGTACTTCCTCGTGAAGAAGTTATAGAAGAACACGCCGCTTCCCGCAAGAACCTTGGAATACAGGTAGTAGACGAGAAACTTTTCGGTGAAGACCCAGATGAAGAGCTCGTTCAACCCGACGCCGCTCGCTCCGATCACGATGAACAGCCAGTACTCGAGATGCCTGTTCTCTATCGAACGTTTCGTGAAGACCTAGAAGATGCAGAGCAGGTAGTTCAGAGTGGTCCCTGCCATGAACCCGATACCGTTCGAGAGAAGGTAGTGTACGTGCGCGATCTCTGTAAGAAAGACGAGGATACCGAAGTCAACCGCAAAGGAGGTCATGCTCGAGGGTACCGATCGAAAGAGCGTGACGAGGATTCGATCGGACCTCTGAGAAAAAAGCGTACGCACATTTTTTTTCATCGATTGCAGGCCCGGAAGGAAGGTACAATTAATTTTAACTCGTCTCATTACCCTGCTTTGCGGGTGTTCACGATCGCACAAGAGCGAAAAGTACCTTTCCTGGTTTGATAGAATCCCGTTAAAAGTGATAATAATGCTTCTATAAAAAAATAAAGAAGATAACAAAAATACAGCCTTTAAGGTGCCGTAAACGGATTTTATAGAAAATGGAAATCATTTTCATAAAAAAGAAAAAAAGGACTCATCGGAAAAAAAAATCGCATAAAAACCTTTACAGATTAAATATATTGTGATATTGTTGTGTATTTTGAGGCCCGAGATGAGGGGGAAAAAATGTCTCAAGCTCACAAGAATCTAATTGTTAGTATAGTAAAGAAATACGATAAGGCTCGTCATCGCCTTATGGACATCGCCATGGATGTTCAGGCCCAGTACGGCTGCATCTCGGATGAGTCCGCAAAGCTGATCGCGGACGAACTGGGCATTCCCTTTATAGAAGTGATCGATATGGTGAGCTTCTACTACTTTCTGTCACGTGAACCCAAGGGGAAGACAGTAATACGCCTGAGCGACAGCGTGGTCGACAGGATGAGCGGTAATCGTGAAGTGGCGAAGGCGTTTGAGAAGGCGGCCGGAATATCGTTCGGCGCTACGACGGCTGACGGGGCTATTACCCTCGAATACACGTCCGATATCGGGATGAGCGATCAGGCACCCGCGGCGCTGGTGAACCAAACGGTGATGACAAAGCTTTGCCCCGAAGACGTTCCGACGATCGTTAGCCGGCTGAAGAAGGGGAAGCCGCCCGGGGTGGTGGCAAAGGATGAGGCGCGTCCAGACGCGCAGGTCGACCTTAATCTCATCCAGCCGGGTCCGGTGATCTTTTCACCCGTCGAGAGGGGTGCTGCGGTCAGGGCCATGGCAAACCTTTCGCCTGAAGAGGTGATCGATGTGGTTACGCAGTCCGGTCTCCGGGGCAGAGGCGGCGCCGGTTTTCCGACCGGCATGAAATGGTCCTTCTGCCGTAAGGCGAAGGGCGGAAAGCACTATGTGATATGCAATGCGGACGAGGGGGAGCCCGGAACCTTCAAGGACAGGGTCGTCCTGACGGAAGTCCCGGACCTGCTCTTCGCGGGTATGACGATCGCAGGGTACGCCATCGGCGCGGCCGAGGGGTTACTGTACCTGCGAGGAGAGTACAGCTATCTTCTGAACTACCTCGAACAGGTCCTCGCACGGCGAAGGCATCTCGGCCTGCTCGGAGAGAACATCGCCGGCAAGGAGGGATTCAACTTCGATATCCGCATCCAGATGGGCGCGGGCGCCTATGTGTGCGGCGAGGAATCGTCTCTCATTGAGTCGCTCGAGGGCAAGCGGGGAGCGCCGAGGGACAGACCCCCGTTCCCGGTCACAAAGGGATACATGAACCAGCCGAGCGCAGTGAACAACGTGGAGACGCTCTGCTGCGTCGCGCGGATCATGGAGAAAGGCGCGGACTGGTTCAAGGCCATCGGAACGAAGGACTCGACCGGCACGAAGCTCCTCAGCGTGTCCGGTGACTGCAAACATCCGGGTGTCTACGAGGTGGAATTCGGTCTCCTAATAGACGAGCTGTTGGGGCTCGTCGGGGCGGAGGACGCACAGGCAGTCCAGATCGGCGGACCGTCGGGAAGCTGTATCGCACCGAAAGATTTCGGGCGGAAGATCTGTTTCGAGGACCTCCCGACAGGCGGTTCGGTGATCGTATTCGGTAAGGACCGGGACATGCTCGAAGTTGTAAACGAATTCACGGAGTTCTTCATCGAAGAGTCGTGCGGGTGGTGCGCGCCGTGCAGGGTCGGCACGACGCTTTTAAAACGTATGCTAGAAAAGGTAATAGAGGGAAGGGGCACCAAGGCCGATCTCGCCGAGCTGGAAAACCTCGGAAATACAATCAAGACCATGAGCCGCTGCGGTCTCGGCCAGACGGCGGCGAACCCGGTGCTCACCACCCTCCAGAACATGCCTGAGATCTACAGAGCAAGGCTCAAAGCGGAAGAGTTCGTCCCGCCCTTCCAGATTGACAAGGCGCTGGCGGACGGAATTGCGGTAGCCGGAAGAGAACCTGTCTGGGAGGAAGAGTTATGAGCGACGCTGTGATAACGATTTACGTAGATGATGTCGAGGTAACCACGAAAGACGGCAAGACGATTATGGAGGCCTGTGACGCGGTGGGCATCTACATACCGCGGCTCTGCTATCACAAGGATCTCGTCCCGGCCGGGCACTGCAGGGTGTGCACGGTAAAGGTCAACGGGAAACCGACGAACGCCTGTACCTTTCCGGTGCAGGAAGGGCTCGTGGTGGAGAACGACACAGAGGAGCTAAACGAGTTCCGGAGGCATATCATAGAGATGCTGTTCGTCGAGGGAAATCACGTGTGTCCCTACTGTGAAAAGCAGGGGAACTGCGAGCTCCAGGCGCTCGCATATCGGTTCGGCATGTTGGCCCCGACCTATCCGTACCTCTACCCGGAGATCGAGGTGGATGCGACACATCCGGACGTATATATAGACCGCAATCGCTGTGTGATCTGCGGCCGGTGCGTGCGGGCATCGCGGGACCTCGACGGCAAGAGCGTGTTCGGCTTCGTCGGAAGGGGAATAAACAAGCGGATCGCGGTCAATGCGGAGCACAGCCTGTCCGAGACACAGCTTCAGGCGGCGGACCGCGCCGCCGAAATCTGCCCGACCGGCAGCATCGTGGTGAAGCGTACGGGATACAGGGTGCCGTACGGGAAACGCCTGTACGACAAGGAGCCGATAGGGTCCGATATAGAGGCAAAGGCAAAAGGTTGATTGTATGATACACGATCTTGACGATTGTTACGGTCTTTAAGATCGAAACCTTAAAGTGTAAGGACAGGAAAATGGCAAAACCAAAAGTAGCGACGACACACATGGCAGGGTGTTTCGGCTGTCATATGTCCCTGCTCGATATCGATGAACGGCTCATACAGCTTATCGAGCTCGTCGATTTCGATAAATCACCCATAGATGATATCAAGAGGTTCACGGGACCGGTGGATGTCGGCATTATCGAGGGGGGATGCTCCTCGCAGGAGAACTACGAGGTCCTCAAGATGTTCCGCAAGTACTGCAAGGTGCTCGTGGCGGTCGGTGAATGCGCCCTTACCGGGGGCATCCCCGCCATGAGGAACACTGTTCCTCTTAAAGAGTGCTTGGAGGAGGCATATCTCAAAGGGCCGAGCGTAGTGGGCGGGGTAATTCCGAACGACCCGGATATACCGCTCATGCTCGACAAGGTGTACCCGGTACACGAGGTGGTGAAGATTGATTACTTCATACCGGGCTGCCCGCCCCCTGCGGACGCCTTCTGGCAGGTGCTAACAGCGCTGCTCGCGGGCAAAGAGCCGGTAATTACCTACGAAGCTCTCAAATACGACTAAGGACAAGGAGCGAGACATGAGTGCTGCTGAAACCAGGCAGAAGAAAATAGTCATAAACCCCGTTACCAGGATCGAGGGACATGCGAAGGTGACTATCAGGATGGATGAATCCGGAAAGATCGACGTCGCGAGAATGCATATCGTCGAGTTCCGGGGTTTCGAGCGGTTTGTACGGGGACGGCTTTACTGGGAGGCTCCTACGATAGTGCAGCGTCTCTGCGGCATATGCCCGGTGAGCCACCACCTGTGCGCGGCCAAGGCGATGGACGGCATCGTCGGTGTGGACAAGCTCACGCCGACCGCGGAGAAGATGCGCCGGCTCATGCATTACGGTCAGACGTTCCAGTCGCATGCCCTGCACTTCTTCCATCTCAGCTCGCCTGACCTGCTGCTCGGGTACGACGCGGACCCTGCGATCCGCAACGTCATCGGTATCGCGCTGAAACACCCGGAGCTCGCGAAGCAGGCGATCCTCATGCGAAAGTACGGCCAGGAGGTCATCAAGGCGACTGCGGGCAAGAAAATTCACGGGACCGGGGCTATACCGGGGGGCATCAACAAGAGCCTCAGCGACGAGGAGATCGCCTTTCTGAAGAAGGACGTGGATCAGATGCTCGAGTGGTCGGTCGCTTCGGTGGACCTCTATAAGAAGCTCTATATGGACGATATCGACCGCCTGTCCGGTCTCGGGGCCTTCGAATCGAACTTCGTGAGCCTCGTCAGAAAGGACGGCGCGCTCGACCTGTATGACGGGTTTCTCAGGGCGAAGGACGCTGACGGAAAGATCATCTTCGACATGGTCAAGCCGATCGACTACCTGAAATATATCCGGGAGGGGGTGAGAAACTGGAGCTACATGAAGTTTCCTTTCATTCAATCTCTCGGACAGGACAAGGGGTGGTATCGTGTCGGTCCGCTCGCTCGGGTCAATAACTGCGATTTCATCGATACTCCGCTCGCGGAAGAGATGCGCAAGGTTTTCATGCAGCTTGGCAAGGGAAGGCCCGTACACTCGACGATGGCCTATCACTGGGCGCGGCTCATTGAGGTCGTGCACTCAGCGGAGAAGATCAAGGAACTGTTGGACGATCCGGACATACAGGGCGACGATCTCGTCACCATGGGAAAGAGACGGGAAGAGTCCGTCGCCATACTCGAGGCGCCGCGGGGCACGCTGTTTCATCACTACAAGGTCGACGACAACGACCAGATCACGATGGCGAACCTCATCGTATCGACGACGAACAACAACGAGCCGATGAACCGGGCGATCACCCGGGTTGCAGAGGACCATCTCGTGGGGCAGAAGATCACCGAGCCGCTCCTCAACCTTGTAGAGGTGGCGATACGGGCGTACGATCCCTGCCTGAGCTGTGCGACACATGCGATCGGCAAGATGCCGATGAAGGTTACGCTCGTCGATGCGAAGGGCAAAACAGTCGACGAACGGGTCAAGGGGTGAGTGACTTACCACTGCCTGAAGACGGGGAAACGTTTCGCGGAATGCGCCGCATCCTGATATACGGGTACGGGAACCCGGGGCGGGAGGATGACGGCGCCGGTCCCTACCTCGCAGGGCTATTTGAAGAGGCCGGCCTTCAGGGAGTCGATACAGATGCGAACTATCAGCTTCAGATAGAGGACGCTGCAGAGATAAAAGAGTACGACCTGGTGATCTTTGTGGATGCGG
>CAZQML010000112.1:0-6043 GCA_964594245.1 uncultured Dehalococcoidales bacterium
AACCGCGAGACGGGGTAGTAATTGCATACTCCCACTCGCCACCCGAGGGGAACGCGGACCCACTGGTCCGCGACTCCGGATCCACGACAAGAACCCTGCCGTCGGCGGCACCGACGAAGAGCGTGTCGCCAGTCGACACTATGCCCGAAAACCCTTGCGGCGCATTGTTCCGCATACAGCCGGTTCCGGTTACGGCTATCGACGCAAGAGCTACAAGAATCAGAACTCGAACTGCCTTCATATCACCTGCTATATGCAACCCTCTCCCTAGGGCACGGGATCGTAACCAGCACCTGAGAACGGATGGCAACGCACGAGCCGCTTAGCCCCAAGCCGGATGCCCTTCCCGATGCCATAGCGTTGGATAGCTTCCATCATGTATTCAGAACAGGTAGGCTGAAAACAGCACCGGTGGGGGGTAATCTCAGAGACTGTTCTCTGGTACACCTTTATCGCGGCAATCGCCGCCAGCGCCACCTGCGCTGAGAATGCCCGCCCGGAACAGGAGCCTCTGCAACTCCCGTTCCACGTCTTGATATTCCGCACTCTGAATGCCTGGCCGGGCAATCACCACAACATCCCAGCCCGCCTGCAACGCCCGGATCTTGACTGCCTCACGAATCAACCGCTTGACACGATTCCGCTGCACAGCCCCACCCACTTTCTTGCCGGCAACGAGGCCAAGCCGACTCGTATCCAAACCATTCCGGAGAACCCGAAGCACAACGAGAGAGCCAGGATACCCGCTACCCTGTCGGAACACACAACCGAACTGCTCTCGCCTGACCAGAGACCACGGTGTTCTCATTCACGACTAGACGGTTAACTTCCAGCGACCCTTCTGACGCCTTGCCCGGACTACACGGACGCCACCTCTGGTTGACATCCTCGCCATGAAGCCAAGCTTTCGCTGTCGAGGAATCCTCTTTGGCTGATAGGTTCGTTTCGGCATGTGTTGCTCCTAGGAACCAGACGGCCCTGAGGCGGTCCATCCCGTCTTCCAGATATGGTTAGGCCCATACGGCAACAGGGCCAGGAATCGGGCGCGCTTGATGGCCTGGGAGAGCCTTCGCTGGTGCTTGGAACATGCCCGCGTCTTGCGTCTCGAGCCAATCTTGCCTCCGCCCTGAACAAACCGTGCCAGCAACCCCGAATCTTTGTAGTCAATCGCAATTCTGTCAGCACAGAAAGGACATACCCTCGGCTTCGTGCTGTGGAACCTCGATTTCCTTCTGGGAGAGAACCGGTAGTTCGCCATTCACTCACTCCTCACTACTCTTCGAAAGGGATGTCGTCAGGGACGATGTCCCCCTCGTCAGGAAGGGCTGCAGTTCCCGTCGATTTGCCCAGGAACAGTACCCTGTTGGCCGTAACCTCAAGGCTAGTCCGCATCTGTCCGTCCTGCCCCTGCCAGTTGCGCCCATGGAGACGCCCTTCAACGTATGCCTGCTGGCCCTTGCTCAAATACTGATTGCATTGCTCCGCCTGTCTGCCCCACACCGTCACCCGAAACCAGTCGGTCTCTTCGCGGGTTTCACCGGCGGAAGTGGTATACCTGTAGTTGGTGGCCATCCGAAACGAAGTTACGGACTTGCCATCGGGCGTATAGCGCATCTCAGGGTCTGAACCGAGATTCCCGATGAGGATGACCTTATTGAGAGTCGCCACTGCCTACTTGCCCCTCTTGGTTACCAGATAGCGTAGGACGTCCTGGTCAGTCTCAAGACTCTGGCGCAGCGCGAGGATGTCGGCTGGATCGAGCTTGAACCGCAGCAGCGAATAGTTTCCTTCAACATACTTCTTGATGGGATAAGCCAGTCTCCTCTTGCCCCAACGCTGGGACTCTTCCACAACGCCTTGACGTTCGGTGATGAGCTGACTGACACCATCGATTTTTCCCGCCACAATCTCATCGCTTGCGTCGGGACTCACGATAGCTACCAGTTCATAATCACACATGGCGGCAATTATAGCATGTCAGAGGCCAACGCGTAAGCGGGCCGCCAGGCGCTCAGGAAGACCGGCTTGCAGCATCGCCTCCACAACGCCATCAACATCGTACGTCACCCGGTGAAATACGATTGTTCTCTCTTCTCTATCGAGGATGGCGTAAGCGGCACGCGGGTCACCATCCCGTGGCTGGCCAACCGCCCCCGGGTTGATGATATAACGCCCCTGACTGAGATCGAGGACCGTTCCGTTCAAGACGGCGCGTGCGCTTCCCGTCGTACCAGCGTCAATCCTGAAGGCGGCCGGACAGTGAGTGTGTCCCACGAGACAGTGAGTGGCCTCGAAGTGAGCGGCCATGTCTCGCGCTTCCCGCTCTGAGAATACATACTCCCATACAGGCTCCCGAGGTGAGCCATGGACCAGCAGGAACGGCGCCTCTACTACGCTGAGTGTCAACGTCGCCAGAAACGCGTGAGTGTCCGTGGACAACCGACCCCTGGTCCACAGGCAGGCACTCGCAGCGTCGGAGTTGAATCTTCGCAAGTCTATTTGCCCCAACACACCGAGGTCGTGATTGCCGCCCACGCAGACATGGGGATAGCCCTGGACAAGGCGGACGCACTCCTCAGGATGCGGGCCATAGCCAACGATGTCTCCGAGGACCCACAGCTCATCGAATCCTCCGCCGCGCGCGGCATCAGCCAGTACAGCCTCAAACGCACGCGCGTTGGAGTGCAGGTCCGCCGCCAGGAGGCACCGACTCATTACCGGCACTGTACCACGCTTCACCCCTTTCCCTTTGAGTGACCCTGACACGATGCTATAATCGCGACGATGAAGCTGTCGGCCCTTGGTGAGTTCGGCCTCATCAAGCTTATCAGGGAAGCAACCCTCCCCTCGTATCGGTCCAGTCCGGATGCATTCAAGAGGCTTGTCATCGGGATAGGCGACGATGCCGCAGCATGGGACGGACGCCCTTTCATCCAGCTCGCCACCACGGATTCGCTGGTGGAGGGCGTACACTTCACATTCGAATCGTCAACCTGGGAAGACCTGGGCCACAAATCCCTTGCCGTCAACCTGAGCGACATCGCGGCGATGGGCGGCCAGGCACTCTACGCCCTCGTGTCGCTGGCCTGCCCCGGCGACGTCGATGCGGAATCCGTGCTGGATTTCTACAGGGGTATGACCGGACTTGGCTCTCAGCACGGCACTGCAATCGTAGGTGGCAACCTGACGGCATCCCCGGTCGTCTGTGCGACCGTGTTCGTCGCCGGCGAAGCGCCATCCGGCAAGCTCCTCAGGCGCTCCTCAGCACTGCCTGGCCAACTCATCGCTGTGACCGGCGAACTCGGAGCAGCGGCCGTGGCCGTCTCGGCGCTGAGAAGCCCCCGGCGAGGCGCCATCGAGGTTCCGCCAGTGCTGATGCAGGCGCTCCTGCGGCCATGCCCGAGGCTCGTGGAGGCGCAGGTGCTGGTTGAAGAAGGAGTAGAGTGCGCAATCGACATCAGCGACGGGCTTGTTGCAGACCTCGGCCACATCTGCGAGCGTAGCGAAGTGGCCGCCACGGTGTACGCCTCACAGATACCCGTCTGCAAGGCGTGTCACACAGTCACGCCGGACTCACTGGAAATGGCCATGTACGGCGGAGAGGACTACGAACTGCTGTTCACGTGCGACTCCTCAACACTGGAGCGCATCACAGCTCGGCTTGACTGCCCGGTCAGCGTTGTCGGCGAGATTGGCGAGCACGCTGCTGAGCCGGAAATCGCCGTAATCGGGCTGGATGGACAACGCATCACGGGGGGACACACCGGCTGGAATCATTTCGGCAAATGACAACGCTCACCCTGCGGACCGATAGCGAAGGACAGACAATGGCACTGGGTCAGAGGCTGGGGCAACTCTCCCAGGCAGGAGACTTGTTCCTCCTGTCCGGTGAACTTGGCGCAGGCAAGACCTGCCTTATCCAGGGCCTCGCCGCGGGTCTGGGTGTGACCGGCCACGCATTCAGCCCTTCCTTCGTCCTGGTGCGGCAGTATCCAGGGCGCCTTCCACTTTTTCACATGGATTTCTACCGGTTGGACCGGCCTGCAGAGATTGCAGACCTGGGACTTGAGGACTACTTGTACGGCGACGGAGTCTGTGCCATCGAGTGGGCTGAGCGAGCCGGCGGTCTCCTGCCCGACGAGCATTTGTGGTTTACCCTCAACTATGTCCCATCTGACGAGCAGGCGAGAACCATCCAGGCAACAGCGGCGGGCGAGCGCTACGAGCAGCTGTTGGAGAGGGTCTCCGAATCTGCGGAGGCCGTGCGGCCATGGAACTGACAATCGACATATCAGCAACCACAGCAGCGACCGGGCTGTCGACGCAGGCCAAACTCCTCTGGGAGAGCCACTGGACCACGTCGCAGGACCACACGTCCCGGCTGGTCCCGGAGATACTGAAGGGACTCGCCGACAACGAGGCAGAGCCGGCCAGACTCGAGACGGTCATCGTCGCGCTGGGGCCCGGACCCTTCAATGGTCTTCGTGTCGCGGTGGCTGTGGCGAAGGGGC
This sequence comes from uncultured Dehalococcoidales bacterium, assembly GCA_964594245.1. GTDB lineage: Bacteria > Chloroflexota > Dehalococcoidia > GIF9 > AB-539-J10 > SKVJ01. Next base: position 4,512 of record CAZQML010000112.1, read on the forward strand.
TGGTCATGGCCAGCGGCGCCGCACTCATTGGCATCAACACCCTCGAGGCCGAGGCCTATCGATGCCCCATCTCCACCACCCCGATTCGACCGCTGCTGCGCGCCGGGCGGTCAGGCTTCGCGACCGCTCTCTTCACCTGGGCGGACTCCCGACTGGGCCAGATTGAAGAAGAGCACTTCGTCGAGGAGTCAGCGCTGCGGCAGTTTGCGGCGCACGACGTTGTCCTTTGCGGAGAACTCGAAGGGGAGCTCGCGGTCCGGCTGAGACAAGCGGCCGACTTCCGCGCAACGCTGCGGGACGAGCACGACCCCACACGCCTCGCGGCCCTGACGCTACTGGGCTGGCAGCGAAAGCGGGAAGGACACATCTCATTCCCGGCCACGCTGCAACCGCTCTACGTCCGCCCACCTCACATCACCACGCCCAGACACAGGAGGGTCTGAATGGAACTGCCTCAAATCGGCATGGCGACCGGAGAACGGTCACTGGAGTACTGCTTCGGCTGTGGGGAAGACAACCCCATTGGTTTGAAACTCAGGCCCGTGTACGACGGAGAGAAGGTAGTAGCGCGTTTCACACCTCGTGAGCAACACCAGGGATGGCACAACGTCACTCACGGCGGCATTCTCTACAGCGTCCTTGACGAGATAACGGCCTATGCCGTCCTGTGCAGCGGGGTGAGCTTCGGAGTCACGGCCAAGAGCTTCATTCGTTTCAAGCACGTGTCGCCGACAGACGCCACACTGGTAGCAAGCGCATGGGTGACGAAGGCCACCTCCCGCCTTGTCGAGACAGCGGGTCGCCTTGAGATGGAGGATGGCACCGTCGTTGCGGAAATCGACGCAACCATCTTCGCGGGAAAAGGGGGCTTGAGGGCCTTCCTGTGGGACATGGACGGGGTCATCGTTGACTCAGCCGCGGCTCATTATGAATCATGGCGAGACACCCTGGCTGCACACGGTGTCGGATGCACCGAGGAACAGTTCAGGCAATACTTCGGAACCCGCGATGACCAGCTTGTCAGAGCCCTGCTGGGCCCGCTGCCCGAGCCGGAGGTCGAGGCAATCTCCGAGGAGAAGGAACGCCTCTTCAGGGAACTCATCCGCGGGAAGGCAAGAGCCTTCCCCGACGCGATGAATCTGCTTCGCATCATGAAGAAGGGCAACTACCCCCTCGCTCTGGGGACATCCGCGCCACTTGAGAACGTGGAGATCCTATCGGCGCAACTCGGGCTATCCGCCTACTTCAACGTCGTTGTCTGTGGCCAGGACGTCAAGGAGAGCAAGCCGAGTCCGGACATCTACCTCCGGGCTGCCGAGAAGCTCGGAGTGGACCCGGGGCAGTGCGTTGTCTTCGAGGACTCTCCCCACGGAGTCGCAGCCGCCAAACGCGGAGGCATGAAGTGCGTTGCTGTGACGAACAGCCACCCTGCGGAGGCTTTGCAGGCTGCTGACCGGGTCGTCTCCTCTCTGGAACAGGTCGACCTCATCGAGCTGATAAGATTCATATAGCCTGGAGAAAGGAGTTCCCCG
>CAZQML010000113.1:0-9160 GCA_964594245.1 uncultured Dehalococcoidales bacterium
CCCTCGCGCAGCATTGTCGAGCAACGAATCGAGGAACTCAAGTCCGCGGGGATGAACGCTGTCTACCTTCTTGGCAACACCAGCGAGCCCGTCTGCCAGATCGAGGTGGGACTGAACCGGGTCGGCATGGTGCTCCTGGGCGGACTCAACCCTGTGGCGGCAGCAGCCGAGGCCGGTATCGATGTCGCGAACACTGCGGAGAGCGGGCTTGTGGAGTACGACCACCTGGTCGACATCCGCACAGTGTAGCCGCTTCCAGGGCTAGTCGAGGCCGCGGGCGTAACGCACCGCATTCAGAAAGATCGCCAACCCATGCCCGACACCACCGACTTCCTGCGACGCCGTCCACCCGGGATGCTGCGTCGACCGCACAAATCGCTCGGGGTGTGGCATCAGCCCCAGTATGTGGCCCGAGGGGTCTGTGAGCCCGGCGATATCCATGTAGGAGCCATTAGGGTTGTGCGGATAACCGGCACGCCTGCCATCGGGGTCTGTGTAGTGAAGGACGGGAACGATGTCGCCTTCGGCATCAGGTGGCACCAACAGCCTGCCCTCGCCATGTGCAACGGCAAGCTCGAGACGCTCTATCCCCCGGGTGAAGATACACGGATTCCCGTCGGCGACCCGCATGTGCACCCAGCGACATTCGAAGCGGCCGGATTCATTGGGCAGCAGGCTGACACATTGGCCTGCCGAGGGACGCGGCAACAGGCCGGCCCGAACAAGGATCTGAAAGCCGTTGCAGATTCCGAGCACCAACCCGCCGCGCTCCACGAAAGCCATCAATTCGTCGTGCAGCCTCAACTCGATTTCGTTCGCGAAAATCTTGCCGGAGCCAAGGTCGTCGCCGTAGCTGAACCCTCCCGGCAGGACGAAGATCTGGAAGTCTTGCAGAGAGACGGCGCGCTCGGCCAGACGTCCAACGTGAAGGAGAGTCGTCGAGGCGCCCGCAAGCTCCAACGCGAACACGGTCTCAAGGTCGCAGTTGACGCCCGGCGCCCTCAGTACAAGTGCACGTGGTGTCTCCATTTGCCCTACCAATCAAGAGGACGTTTCCACGCGGTCCTCAAGTCCTCGATTCCACAATCGATTATCACGCTGCCATCGAGGCCAATCACCCGAAGAGCCTTTCCCTGTTCAACCAACCCGGCGCTCTCACAGGGTAGTCCGTCAAACAACCGCTTGAAATCAGCAGCTCTCTCCGCGGGCACCTCCACAAGGAAGCGGCTGTTGGATTCAGAGAACAGGATTATGTCATCGCGCGACAGGGGCTCCCCCGTTGGCACGTCCGCCAGGCGGATGCTGGCTCCGAGATGCCCGGCGAACGCCATCTCGGCAGCCGCGACACCAATGCCGCCTTCGCTGAGATCGTGACACGCCTTCACGTGGCCTGAAGCAATTGCCCCCGAGAGGGCCGTCATCAGCGGCCTGGCCGTGTCCGGCCGAACGCGAGGAACCTCCCCTCTACCGGACGCGCCGAGATACACGCAGTACTCTGACCCCCCTATCTCGCTGTAGGTATTGCCAACAACGAAGAGGAGGTCGCCATGGCTCTTGAGGTCCATCGACACCAGCGTCCGCACGTCAGGAACAACCGCCATCGCAGACACGAGGAGAGTGTGCGGAATGGAGATGCTCTGACCCTCTATCTCGGTGTAGTTGTTGAGGCTGTCCTTGCCGGAGATGAAAGGGGCATCAAATGCCAGTGACATGTCATGGCAAGCCCTGCAGGCTTGCACAAGAGCCCAGAGGCTCTCGGGATCGCTCACGCGCCCCCAACAGAAGTTGTCCAGAAGCGCGACTCTCTCAAGGGTTCCGCCCACGGCCACTATCTGGCGGAGGGCCTCGTCAATTGCCGACGCTGCCATCCAGTAGGCGTCCATATCTCCAAACAACGTATTGATGCCGTTTGACACCGCCAGACCACGGTCGGAATCCAGGAGAGGCCGGATGACAGCCGCATCTCCGGGACCATCGGCATCTACGCCCACGAGCGGCTTGAGCACACTGCTTCCCTGGACTTCGTGGTCGTACTGGCGGATGACCCATTCCTTGCTGCACACGTTCAACGAAGAGAGGATTGCCTTCAGGGCCTCCTCAAGGGACGGCGCCGCATCGGGAGCCGCCTGAGGCGCGCGCGGAACGGGCCTTTTCGCCGTAAGCTCCAACTGGGGCAGACCGTCGTGCAGGAAGTCCATCTGTAGATTCGCCACCCGAACGCCGTCGTAGAACAGCTCGAGGTGGCAGTTGTCCGTGAACTCACCGATGACAGTGGCCTCGACTGCCTCGCTCTCACAAAGCTGCAACAGCTCGCCGACACACTCCGGAGGAACAGCCAGAATCATCCTCTCCTGTGACTCCGAGATCCATATCTCATCGTAGGACAGTCCGGAATACTTCAGCGGCACGCGGTCAAGGTGGACGCGGACTCCGGTGTCGGCTCCCATCTCTCCGACGGCCGAGGAAAGACCACCGCCTCCGCAGTCGGTGGTACGACGATAGAGATGGCGGTCCCTCGCCTGCACCAATGCGTCAATCATCTTCTTCTCGACGATAGGATTGCCTATCTGCACGGCGCTCCGCGAACTGGATGCGGACTGCTCGTCCAGTTTCTCGGAGGCGAAGGTCACACCATGGATACCGTCCCGGCCGGTCTTCCCCCCTACCACCACAACGAGGTCGCCAGGATGCTGTCGGCCCTGTTGCGCCGCCCAACCCGGCATGATGCCTGCCGTACCGCAGAAGACAAGCGGGTTGGCCAGATACCTGTCGTCGAAGCGAAGCGTCCCGTTGAGGGTCGGAATACCAAGGCGGTTGCCATAATCGGCCACGCCCGCTCTCACACCCTTGAACACGCGGAGCGGATGCAGGACGCCAGGCGGCAGCGACTCGTAATCCGCCTCGGGTGGCGCAAAGCAGAACACATCGGTGTTGAGTATGGGGCGCGCTCCAAGCCCCGTCCCGAGAACGTCGCGGACGACGCCGCCAAGACCGGTTGCCGCCCCACCATAAGGCTCCACAGCCGACGGATGGTTGTGTGTCTCAACCTTGAAACATATCGCGTGCAGCCCGTCGAAGTCGATGACCCCGGCATTGTCCTTGAAGACCGACAGGCACCACTCCTTGTTGAGAGCACGAGTCGCCTTCATGATGGTGCTGCGCAGAAGGTTGTCGATAGTCTCGCCGTCGACATGGATACGGGCCTTGAAAGTCTTATGCACGCAGTGCTCTGACCACGTTTGTGCCAGTGTCTCCAGTTCTATGTCGGTAGGTTCACGTCCCAGGGCGACGAAATGGCTCTGTATCGCCTCAATCTCAGAGTCGGAGAAGCCGAACGGGGCCGCCAGGTCCATCAGCTGCGTCCCGTCAAGGCTCCGGAGGGTAATGTGGCGAAGAGAAAACTCGTACCTCGGCTCGTGAGGGAAGATGTCCTCACCTTGTTGCACGACGTGGTGCACTATCGGATTTAGAAGCAGGCGAGTGGCAATGAGCTCAAGCTCTCCCGGCCCAGCGCAGCCGTACAGCACGTAGCGCACTCCGCTACGAGCCCTCCCAACTTCAGCTACGCCCAGGTCTTCGATTCCTTTCAGAATCGTGTGCTCGAGAGGGTCAGTGACTCCCCTGTTGTAGGTGACTTCCAGCGCGTGGAGAAATGGCTCTTCACCTCGGACGTGTCCGCCGTCGTATCGACACTGCTGTGAAACCGGGTCGGAGAGGAGGCGACCGCACAGCGCGTCAAGTTGGATTGGCGACAGTTCAGCGTCAAGCCAGTACACGTCAGCCACTCGCACGCCGGCAATCGTGCCTATGCCCAGGTCGCGTATGCCGGCCGCCACCGCGTCCTCGCGGGGATCACCGAGGTCCGGGCGGAATCCAACTTCTATTCGGTGTGCCATGAGCCTTTCACGTGTCTACTTTCACCTGCTGAGGCACCCTCTCTGTCTACAAGCGCCCCCACCAGCCGGGGTAGTGCCCTGACGGCAGTCGACCTTACTATTATGTCGCACAACCCGCTGAGTTCGGTGTCGCAGGGGTTTATCTCTATGAGAGTCCCCCCGTTGGCCTTCACCCGGCGCGGGAAACCGGCCGCTGGATAAACGTACCCTGATGTCCCCACAAGCAGCATGCAATCTGCGTTCTCCACCTCATCCATGCACACAGCTGCAACATCGCCCGGAATCGGCTCGCCGAAGACGACTACGTCACTCTTGATGCTCTCTTCGCAGGCTTGGCATTGAGGCGGCAGTGTATTGTACATCAGCCTCCCGCGGTGGAAACGCCTGCCACAGCCGGAACAGCGCAGCAGAGTGTAGTTGCCATGAATCTCGGCGATTCTCGTACTCCCTGCCTTTCGGTGAAGATTGTCTATGTTCTGAGTGATGACGAACTTCACAAACTCCCGTCGTTCCAGCTCTGCGAGGGCATGATGCCCCTCGTGTGGCTGCGCACGCTCCAGCGCGTCGCAAAGCTCGGCCATGTGACCTGTCGGTTCGAGCAATTCCTCCCAGTACCCCACCGGGTCTTCAAGGAAGCGACTGTAGTCGTCCAGAGGCGGTTCGCCATGCTCGGTCCAGAGACCACCTGCGCCCCGAAAGGGCCGGATACCGCTTTCCACGGACATCCCCGCCCCCGTGAGACAGACAACATGTCTGTGTCGCACCAGTGCGTCCGCCGCCATTACTATGTCAGCGTCCACGGTGACCCCCCTCGATTGCGTGAGCGCCATCAGGAGACTGGTGAACCACGGAAACCCACGACATGCCAGATACACAGGCGCGCCGGCTGCGTTCATGTTAGCACACGCCGCCTCAGCGGCACACGGCATCGGTGATAGAATTTGCAGACATTTCTACCAGAAAGGAGCTCCGGTTTGTACAAGAAAGCCGTCGTGGTCGGCGTGTCCACGGCAATGCTGCTGCTGAGTGCGGCAGGATGCGCGCCACCGATTGCGGAGATGGGAGACATCGTTCGCGTAGGATATGTGGGGGAATTGACTGATGGCACCGTGTTCGACTCCTCTGAAGGGAGAGAGCCTCTGCAGTTCACGATAGGCGCGGGCCAGGTCATCGCCGGGTTCGAGAACGCCATTGTCGGGATGCAGCCCGGCGAGAGCAAGACGGTTACGATTCCTCCGGAAGAGGGCTATGGCCCGTACCGGGAGGAACTCGTATTTCACCTGCCACCGGGCGACTTCCCCCCAGAGCTGGAACTGTATCCCGGCGCAGTGGTGAAACTCAGCGGAGGGAATGCGACCATCAGGGGACTCGTCACAGAGGTGAGCGATACCGAGGTTGTGGTGGACGCCAACCAGCCACTCGCGGGGCAGACGCTGGTCTTCCACGTGGAGCTTGTTGAAATCATGCAGGAGGATTGACGCGTATCCAGCTCGTCGCCACGGGACCGAGGGGGAGCGTCAGGACTTGAGGAGATGCTTCGGGAACTCGGCACCGACCGTCGTCATCAGCCGACCCAGTCCCGCACACATCTGGTACGTCCTCAATCGGAATTCGGGGCACATGCTCATGAGGAGATACGATTCCCTCCTGGAGAATCCGTAGTCCTCTTCCAGCCAGAGGATGAGGTCCCGGGTAGCCTGGCGGAACGCCTCTTCCATGGGGCGAAAGCAATAGAGGGAAATGAGCGCATTCCGGGTCTCGACGCGGACATTGCGAAGGCGTTTCCCCTTGATGACATCGCACGCAAGCGTCACCTGACCCGCAACCTCGTTGGCGACTCCACAAATCTCGCCATCTCCCTGTGACGCATGCAGGTCGCCGACGAAGAGTAGGCCTCCCGGGTTCATCGACTGCAGATAGACAGTCGATCCGGGGCAGATTGCGCAGCAATCGAGGTTTCCGCCGGACGCCATGATACTCCCGAAGCTGGTCAGCAACGTCGACAGGACCTCATACTCGGGCGCCGTCGCGATGGTTCCGATGAAAGGCCGAAGAGGCCATCGATGGCTCCGTACGCCATACTGCCACACGCCCTCTTCCGCGCTGTTTTCCACGATACCCGTGTACATCTCATCCGTCTCTTCCCAACCTCGCAATCCAGTGAAGTGATGCGCACGCGGAACCGTGGCGACGGAGCCCGCAGACAATTCGGAGATATCGACTATGCGAACCGCCAGCACATCTCCTTTCTCCACACCCTCGACGAAGACGGGGCCGCACACGGGGTTGTACCAGAACGGCACCTTGTCAGTGTACGGTGCAAGGTCCCTCGGCTGCCTGCGGCTGCTATCTTCCCGAAGCATGCCGTTGTACGTGTCCTCCGTCTCGATCGCGAACACCTCGCCGGGCTCAACCGTGAGCGCCGGCGGCGTCTTCGAATCGAAAACGTAGTTCTCGGGGTTGCCAAAGTTCGCCGATCGAGAGACAGTCTTCATCGTGCCGATTCCTCCCCTGCATACGCAGTAGATGGGGATGCGCCTCGCCAGATTGTGCACGACGCGTCAGGCTGTGACAAGGAATCAGCCCGGGCACAACCCGGCCGGGCCGCCACTCATCGGACGGCAAGACGACGCCCTTTGTGACTTGTCAGGGGGTTTGCTACACTCGCAGATGCGATGCAGTGTTGTACGTGGATACGGATGTTCGTTGCCAACAGCTATGACCGCCAGGTCACAGAGGCTGCACGGGTTCTGGCGGAAGGCGGAGTAGTGGCATATCCGACCGACACGGTGTATGGCCTCGGCGCCGACGCCCGTAACGAAGCGGCAGTCGCCCGTGTCTTCGATATCAAGGGCAGGCCTCAGGACTCGCCGCTGCCGCTGCTACTTGGCGACATCTCGCAGGCGCCCGCATTCGCGAGGGAGCTGACACCACACGCCCGCTGCCTCGCCGAGCGATTCTGGCCCGGCGCGCTCACGCTGGTAGTCCCCGCCACCCCCCCCTTCTCCCCTGCACTGGTGCAAGACGGCTTCGTTGGACTCCGCATTCCCGACGACCCGTTCTGCCTTCGTCTCATCGAGCGCTTCGGCAGCCCCATCACTGGAACCAGCGCGAACCTGACAGGCGGCGCGCCCTCAATGTCAGGCGACGATGTCCGCAAGCAGCTCGGCAAGAGCGTTGACTACATCCTGGATACCGGACGAGCCGGCGGCGGACTTCCGTCGACAGTGGTGAAGATAACCGACGACGGAGTCACCATTCTGCGCGAGAGCGCCATACCCTCCGACGCGATACACGCCGCACTCGCGGAATGCGCCGGGCCTGCGCCTCACGTTTTCTAGGCTTCCGTCCTCATCCGCCTGTCCGAAATCGTCAGTCCTGCGGCCCGGCTATCCCAGCAGAAGATTCCGCAACGCCTCGGGGTCGCCCGTCGGCAACGCACACATCTCCCGGTCGCAGACATACGCACCGGCATGGCCGTCCAGCAGTGAGTGGTCCCGCGCCACCGGCACAGCTTCCAACAGTCCCTCGTGGGATGCATTGGTCGGCAGGTACACAACGAGGTTGCCCGGCGCGTAGACACCGTCGAGGACTCTCAACAACGCTTCTGTGTCTTCCACCCCGGGAGCGCCCACCACCACCGTCGCGTACACATCCTCGTACCGCAGGCGGTGCCCCAGCAAGAGGGTTGTGAACGCGCTGGGACTCTGCTCAACAAGGGCTGACAGTGCAGTGAACAGACGCTCCGTCAACGCCTCCATCTCCGGGTCCGAGGTCAGCCGCGCGATGCGCGCAAGATTCATTGAAGCCACGGAGTTGCCCGATGGTAGTGCCCCGTCATACGCGGGCTTCATTCGAACCACGAGCTGTTCTGCATCCGAGCCCGTCTGATAGAACCCTCCTTCGTTCTCATCCCAGAACAGGGAGAGCATCTCCGAATTGAGGCTGAGCGCCGACTGCAGGTATTCAAACTCATGCGTCGCCTGGAACAGCTCCAACAGCCCATGGACCATGAACGCGTAGTCTTCGAGCATTCCGGGAATCGACGCCTCGCCATCCCGGTAGGAATGAAGCAGGCGTCCGTCCTCCGACACAAGCTCGCTCAGTACGAATCCGGCAGCTCGCTCTGCGGCAGCGATGAAGCTGGGAGACTCCAGCGCCCTGCCAGCTTTGGCGAACGCTGCAATGGCCAGCCCGTTCCAGTCCGTGGAGACCTTGTCATCCAGATTCGGGGCTTCCCTCTCAGCCCTCTCCACGCGCAGCTTCTCGAGAGAGGCATGGAGCGTGCTCTCGGCCTGCTCCTCCGACATGCCCAGCTCTGCAGCCACTGTCTCCGTCCCGTTCACAAGGCTCAACACGAAGGTTCCCTCATCCCCACCCGCCATGCCGGCCGGAGGTATCCCTGCCGTGGTCAGAAGCACCGTGAGTTCCTCATCCGTCAGAACGCTTGCGAGTTGCCGTTTCGTCCAAAGGTAGTACGCGCCTTCTTGACCTCCTGAGTCCGCGTCCTCGGTGCCATAAAATCCACCGTGTGGGCCTGTCAAGCGCCGAAGGACGTAGTCCAGCACGTCGCGTGCCGTGTCCGCATACAGTCCGTTTCCGGTGGCGAGATAGGCATCCACGTAGACTTCGGCAAGCTGCGCCTGGTCGTACAGCATCTTCTCGAAGTGAGGGATGCTCCATGACTTGTCCACCGAGTACCGGTGAAAACCCGAGCCTACCTGGTCGTAGATACCACCCTGCCGCATGTGGTCCAGCGTGACGGAGACCATCTCCAGGGAAGCTGCGTCACCGGTGTCACGCCAGTTCCGCAAGAGATAGGAGAGCCTCGTTGGCGTCGGAAACTTGGGGGCCACGCCGAAGCCTCCATCCACCGGGTCGTACGCGCTAGTCAGCTCCTGAACGGCCCTCTGATGGGCCTCAGCAGCGAACGTCTCCACGTGGTCGGGAGTGACTGTGTCCTGGGCCACATCAACGATCCTCTTCGCCGACTGCAGCAACTCATCGCGTTTGCTCTCGTCAGCCCAGTGGTCCGCCACAATGGGCAAGAGCTCCAGCATTCCTGTCAGCCCCGGACGGGACTCCTTCGGTATGTAGGTCGCGATGTAGAACGGCTGACCGTCCGGAGTCGCAACCACGTTCAGAGGCCATCCCGCGCTTCCAGTCATGAGCTGGCTCATGGCAATGTACGCCTGGTCGATGTCGGGCCGCTCTTCACGGTCAACCTTTATGGCTATGAACGATGCGTTCAGCAGCTCGGCCAC
>CAZQML010000114.1:0-2682 GCA_964594245.1 uncultured Dehalococcoidales bacterium
CGCCCCACGCGTCGAGGTCCGGAAGCAGACGGTAGTACGTGTGGTATGCCGAGACTAGAGCGAGGAGGTTCTCCTGGACCTTCTTCTCCGACCGGCCGAATGACGCCTGCGCGAATGCCTTGAGAAGAGCTTCGGAGGAATCCGGCGACCCGGCGTTGGAGCGACACAGTGATGACAGGACGCGTTCCTGTATTCTCAGTGCGTCGGCTCCGCCTGACTCCATGAGCGAGATGTCCGGCGGGATGCCCAACTCAAACGGGAAGCTGCGCAGTATTCCCACGGCGAAGCTGTCGAGCGTACCGATGTGAAGCCGATGCAGCCCGCGAACGAGCTTCCTGAGCAGCAGCACGAAGTCCGCCTGCCCGATGGCCGGAGAGCCGATACGTTCACTCGTGACTGCTGACGCGACGGAGCTGCCAGACGCTTCACACAGATACTTCACGATTTCGTCGAATATCTCCCCCGCAGCCTTTCGTGAGAACGTGAGTGCCGCTATCTGGTCGGGCTCGACGCCCGCTGCGAGCAACCGGATGTAGCGGTGAGCGAGTTGGAAGGTCTTGCCCGAACCGGCAGAGGCGGAGATAGCCTCGTGTCTCAGCGACGCAGGGGTCATGCCTTCCCCTCCATGTAGCTGTTGAAGCAGCCGGTGTCGATGCATTTCTGCGGGTCAACGTGAAAGAGCATCTCGAAGTCATCGTTTGACACGCGAGCTGCCGGCGGCCAGAACTTTCGCGAGCGGACGTCTCGTGCGACACCACGGGCACAGGTGGCGGCTGACTCCATGATGGCAGCGGTGAAATCCGGCCACAGCTTGATGCCGGTGTTGTCGGTAGTGCCCGGGATGTTGAAGTAGCCGGGCAAAGCCCCGACCCACTGAGTGTCAGCCTTCCTCAGCATCATGGCGTAGAGTGGAAGCTGGAGGTCCACCCAGCGCTTGCTTCTGTCGTCGACACTCGTCAGCGCGTAGTCCGCCACGTCCGCCGATGCGTTCTTGAGATGCTCCTTCTCTGGAGCATGAGCCGTGTCCGATGTCTTGTAGTCGAGGATGCGAATCTGTCCGTTCTCGCGGTGTCTATCGACTCTATCTATGCGTCCGTAGACACGTACGCCCTCAATCGTGTCCTCGATGGGATGCTCCACAAGGACGATCTCCCACCCGGCCGCAGCCTCGTGCGCCTGGGCGCGCGCGACCGCAGACAGCCGTTCCCGTGCTGCGTCCAGCTGCATCCGGAGGTTGAGCCGCAAAGATGGCCCGAACCGTGCCGTCGCCCATCTCTCGGCCCGATCGTGTAGATACTGAGTCAGAACCCGGACGTCAGTTGTCGCTCTCATGTCTTCGTGTTCACCCATTTCACTCAAGACGTGGTGGATAAGCAAGCCGAAGTCGAGCGCGTCCATCTCCCTCTTCTGGTCATCGAGTGGCTCCATCCTGAGAACCTTATTCAGATAGAAGCGGAAGGGACAATCGAGATAGTCCTTGAACGCCGTGACTGCCATCGAAGCCACATCGTGACGCTCGGAGGGCACGTCGTCTGGTGGAGAAGGCCGCAGTAGGAAGCTGGTCGTGGCAGCGTAGTTGACCGCCCGGCTCTCCGGAGAGCCGAAGAGAGCGAGCGCCCTTGCAGGCAACTCGTGGTCGCCGCAATTGAATAGCACGCGTGAAGGCTTGAGCGGGTCGCCAGCCGAGCCTGTCTTGCCGACGATGAAGCAGGCACGACCGCCGGTCCTGCGCGACTCTACAAGCGCCTGCATCAGGTAGGTATCGCGTGCGAGGCGGTCGGCATCGTGTCGTAGCCCGAGTTGACGCCTGAGGGAGTCCGGCAGGAACGGGTCACTTGCGATGCTCTCCGGGACTCTTCCCTCGTTCATGCCGGTGACAAGCAGGAAAGGCGCGTCGTTCCAGTGGAGCTCAAGCCACCCCTCAAGGTCGATGGTTGCACCGTGGCCGGCCACGTCGTATCTGGCTGACCCGAGTTGCTCGATAAGGAGCGTCCGGACGCTGTCGGCGCCTAAGTTCAACCCGGCGACGCAACTCTCCTCGTAGTCGGTCAGCAGGTCGACAACGATCTGGGCCGCTGTCGCGAACTCGGCATCCGCGGCATCGTCGGCCGACAGCCTTCGGTGCGAGAATATGACCTGAAGGAACGAGAGCATGGCGGCGGCGGTCGCACTGCTGTCAGTCGGGAGGACCACGCGGCGAAGGTAGTCCATCGCGTGTGTCAGAGCCGGGAAAGAAGCATCGACAGGCGGTCTGCTGCGTCCATCGACGCCAAGGCGTCCGAGGACGTCGTTCATGTCTGAAGGCAGGCAGCGATTCTGGAACTCATCCAGTTCGGTCAGCAGGGGGCGTGTGCTGATTCCATGGTCCGTGTGCAGATGGTCGAGGACGTCAGGGTGGCGCAGGAAGGATGCCACCGCCGCGTAGCTCCCTTCATCGACGAGCGCCCTGTACCGTTCGAGCAGCAGGAAGAGTGGGTGCGATGAGAGAGGGCTGCCGTTGGGGTCAAATGCGCCAAGCCCGGCGGCCTGAAGGTCGGCCGAAAGAAACGGGAGCACATCGCGGTCGGGCACGCCGAGGCCGATGTCCTCCGGACCGAAGGTCTCCTCTGCGATGATTGAGACGGCGAGACGGCTCTGCTCGGATGGAGAGCCGGCGAGCCTGAGATTCCTCTCGACGTCGGG
>CAZQML010000115.1:0-5801 GCA_964594245.1 uncultured Dehalococcoidales bacterium
CCTGGGACTAGGGGTGAAAAGCAACCGTCCGCACGCATGAGTGAATCAGGCTGGAGTGCCCGCGCTTAGCTCTGTCCTAGGCGACTCGCTTCACACCGACAGCAAGTTCCCTGCCGGCCAGACGCAGCGTCTCCACGTAGGCATCTTCGGGCGGCTGAATCCTGGTCAGGTCGACCGACAGCGTCTCCTGTCGTATGTAGTCCGCGAAGCTTACGAACACGTCGTGCAGCGCGGCGTCGCCGTGGTAGAAGACAGTGATGTGGTCTGATATCTCAAGACCCGCCGAGCGCCTCATCATCTGCAGGCGACGCACGAGCTCTCTCGCCAGACCCTCGGCAACCAGTTCATCTGAGAGCGTGGTCACCACGCCGACGGTGTAGCGGTCGTCACTCGCTACGGCGCACCCCGGCTCATCGTCGCGAAGACCATCGACAAACTCGAGGTCCTTCACATTGAGCTCTTCTCTGATGTGCTCTCCCAAAGCAGCCACTGCTTCCCTTTCAGCATCGTTTGACACGCAGATGCGAGCCGCTGCCAGCGGCTGTCTCACCTTGATATTGGCCCTGGCCCTGGCCGCCCTGCCAAGGCTGGACAGGCTCATGACAAGCTCCATGCTCTTGTTCAGAGCCTCATCAATCTTGTCGTTGTCTGCGACAGGATAGTCAGTGAGGTGCACGCTCTCAGGAGCGTCGGCATCCATGCTGCAAACGAGGTTCCGGTACATCTCTTCCGGTATGAACGGAGTCAGCGGAGCCAGCAGTCCCGCAAGAGTCACCAGACAGCGGTACAGCGTACTGTGAGCAGCCAGCTTGTCATCATCGCTCTCGCTCTTCCAGAAACGACGGCGGCTGCGGCGAACATACCAATTGGAGAGGGCATCTATGAACTGCTCGATACGACGTATCGCCTGAGTGAAGTTGTAGGCCTCCATCGCCTTCGTCACGTCGAGCACGAGCTGATTCATCTCAGAGAGAATCCAGCGGTCAAGCTCCGACAGGGCGTGCACTTCCTGCTTTCCCGGCACGAAGCCGTCGATGTTCGCGTACAGAACGAAGAACGAATAGGTGTTCCACAGCGTGAGAAGATGACGACGCATCGTCTCGCCGAGAACCTGCACCGAGAACCTGTGCGTGTTCTCACTGGGCGCCGACGAAAGCATATACCAACGCACGGCATCAGCTCCGTACTCGTTCACGACAGCCCACGGGTCCACCATGTTGCCCTTGGACTTGCTCATCTTTTCGCCGTTCGCGTCGACGATATGCCCCAGGCACAACACATTCTTGAAGCACGGGCCGTCGAACAGCATCGTCGAGAGCGCGTGCAGGCTATAGAACCAGCCTCTTGTCTGGTCTATGGCCTCGCACACGAAGTCCACGGGGAACATCCGCTTGAAGACGTCTTGCTTCTCGAAAGGATAGTGCCACTGTGCCCACGTCATGGCTCCTGAATCGAACCAGCAGTCAATCACCTCCGGCGCCCTTCGCATTCGGGCCCCGCAGCGACTACAACTGAACGTCACGTCGTCAACAAACGGCCGATGGAGTTCCATGCCCTCCACATAGCCGCTAACATCAGGCTTGGACGCCAGGTCCGCCCGACCGCCGACGCAGTCGAACTGGCCGCAATCAGGGCATTCCCACACGGGCAGTGGTGTCCCCCAGTAGCGCTCACGAGAGAAGGCCCAGTCAACGTTGTGTTCCAGCCAGTCTCCGAACCGGCCGCGCTTGATATAGTCAGGATACCAGTTGACCTCCAGGTTGCCGGACACGAGCCTGTCCTTCTTGGCAGTCGTCTTGATGTACCAGGACCTCTTCACGTAGTAGAGAAGGGGGGTTCCACACCTCCAGCAGAACGGATAGGTGTGCCGGATGGTCTCGCTTCTGAACAGGAGGCCGCGACTACTCAGGTCGGCAGTCACGTCGGGGTCAGCGTCCTTCACGAACTTCCCCGCAAAGGGATAGTTGCCCGTTACTTTGCCCTCGAGGTCAACCTGCTGAACGAAATCCAGGGGCTCCCTCATACCAGCCTCGAAGTCCACCTCTCCGAAGGACGGCGCCACGTGCACGATGCCTGTGCCGTCATCCAGAGACACGAAGTCGGCGCCAATCACGGGGTAGGTCAACACGTCGGGACGCGGCTGCGCCTCGAAGCCAGGCATGTCCAATCGCGGAACGCCAAACTCATGAGGATTATAGAGCGGCTCGTAGCGAAGCCCGACCAGTGCGCTACCGGGGACTGTGGCTACCAAGCGATAGCCCGGCAGGCCGACCGTCTCGACGAGGGCCGCAGCCATGATGAGGTAGTCCTGCTCGCCCTGCATCACGGCGTAGTCGGCTTCCTGCGACACGGCAAGGGCCGTGTTCCCCGGCAATGTCCAGGGAGTCGTGGTCCACGCCAGGAGATAGGCCCTCCTTCCGTCTGAGCCAACCGCCTCCCGCAGTGCCGGCGCCGTGGACTGAAGCGCTTCCTGCGTAATGCAGAACTTTATGTACACCGACGGGTCCTCAGTGTCGTCCTCATAGCCCAGCGCGACCTCATGAGAGCTGAGCGAAGTGCCGCAGCGCGGACAATGGGGAGTGGTTCTGTAGCCGCGGTAAATGAGGCCCTGGGCCCAGAGCCTGTTTATCGCCCACCAGCCCGACTCAATGTAGTCGTTCGCCAGTGTGACATAGGGGTCTTTCATGTCTATCCAGTGGCCGATGCGCTCCACCAGCGCCTCCCACTGGCCGATATACTTGTGGACGCTCTCTCGACACCGTTGGTTGAACTCAGCTACGCCGTACTCTTCAATCTGCTTCTTGCTCTTGAGCCCAAGGCTGTTTTCTACCTCAAGCTCCACCGGAAGCCCATGAGTGTCCCACCCCGCCTTCCGGGGCACGCAGAAGCCCTGCATGGTCTTATAGCGACACGGTATGTCTTTGAACAGACGCGATAGGACATGGTGGATGCCGGGACTGCCATTCGCAGTCGGCGGGCCGTCATTGAAGCTGTAGAGCGGCTGGTCCCTTCGAGACTCGATGCTCTTCTCGAAGATGGAGTTGTCTTTCCAGAACTTGAGAACCTGTGTCTCGATTGCGGGGAACTTCGCCCTCGAGTCTACGCCCTTGAACATGACTAAGGCCTCTTGGGATATATGACCACCTTGCGCTCAGTTGCCTCACCAGCACTTTCGGAGTAGACATCCGGATGGTCTGCAAGCGCGAGGTGCACCACGCGGCGCTCATCCGCCGGCATCGGCTCCAGAGCAACCGGTCTGCGGCGGGCTCTAGCCTGATCAGCCACCCTCAACGCGAGGTCCTCCAGCGCAGTACGTCGACGGCGTTTATAGCCACACACATCAACGGTCAAGAGCGGCCAATCTGCCTGTCGAGAGGCAATCATCAGTCTGACGATGTGCTGCAGCGACGAAATAGTCGTCCCGCGGCGGCCGATGAGGACACCAAGGTCATCGCCCTCGATATTGAGCACGGCTGAACTGCCGTCGTCCACGTACTTCACATCCCCCTCGAGTCCCATCAGGTCAAGGAGCTTCGACAGAATCTCCTCCCCGATTCCACCAAGTTCGATGTCGCCGGCGCTCTCGGCCGTCTCCAGGGGCTTGACTCTGATGACCGCATCTTCCCCTCCAATGCCCAACACTCCACTGCGGCCCTCGTGCACAATCTCGGTCTCGAACTCCTCGCGGTCCAGCCCAAGCTCTTCTTCCGCCTTGCGCGTGGCCTCCTCCACTGTCCGTCCCGTCACTTCCATTTCACCATCACTCATCGATGAACCTCAATTGGCCTGCGAGACACAGAGGCACGGCTCTGAAATCGAAGGCGCCCTATTTCGCCCTGGCAGTAGCAGGGGTGGCAGCTGTGTTGCCGCGTTTCAGGTTTCCCCATCCACCACCGACCACGTACTGCGTGCCGATGCCGATAAGGTTTGACATCAGCCAGAACAATGGCAATCCGCTGGGGAACATGATTGTGAACATTCCGAACATCAACGGCATCATCATCAGCATCATCTGGTTGGTCGACTGTTGTCTGGAGTCCGTCGACGGGGCCGTCGTCATCTTCTGCTGAACCCACATGGTGCCACCGACAAGGATCGCCATGATCATGGTGCCGTCGGGCTGCCCAAGGTCAAGCCACAGGAAATGGCTGTTCACTGGAATGGCCCGCGCAATCATGTCGGATGAATACAGGTGTTGCGCGAGGTCCAGAAGGTTCTCCGGCGTAGTCGCCATCGCCTTCATGATCGACTGATAGAGGGCAATCCACACAGGAAACTGGATCAGCATCGGCCACATACATCCAGCCGGATTGACGCCAGCCTCCTTATAGAGCTTCATCGTCTCCTGCTGCAGCTTGGCCTTGTTCTTTCCGTACTTCTTCTGCAGCTCCTTCATCTTGGGCTGCAGTTCTTGAAGCGCCTTCGTCGACTTCGTCTGCTTGATGGTAACGGGCGTCAGCGCAAGGCGAACGACAAGCGTGAAGATAATGATTGCGAGGCCGAATTCGACCTGTTCGGGCAAAATGCCCGAAAGCGCGACGAGCCCATTCAGCATGGGCCGCAGGATAATCTCGTTCCACAGGTTAGCCATCTATGGCATCACTCCATATTCAGGGAGAATGTGAATCTGACTTTCTTGTTGACCGGGTCAATGCCGTAGAGCACATTGTTCTGCGCGCGAACATAGACCATGCCCTGGTGATAGCACGGAGTCGCGACGACCATGGCGTCGCATGTAGGCTGCTTCTCTTCAGCCGCGTTGGGTACACGCATGCCATTGCCCGTCACAGAATTGACGAAGTACACCTCCCCACCCTTGGTTGCGACAACCAGACTGTCACCTACAACGGCGGGTGAAGCTGCAATTGCACTTCCCGCATCAAATTCCCACATCGGCTTGCCGCTGGCCGCGTCAAGCGCGTACAGCTTGCCGTCAAGGCAAGGCGCGTACATGACATCGCCGGATACGACAGGGGCGCCCCAGAACCAGTTCCCACCCTCAAAGCGCCAGCGAGGCTGCTGGCCCCCAATCTCAATGGCATCCAGATAGCGGTCGAACGTACCGACGTACACCATGCCGTCTGCGACGAGCGCTGATGATACGAACCCCACCTCCGCTTCGTACGACCACGGCAACAGCTCCCCGGTACTCGCCGACAGCACGAATATGTGGCCGTCAAAGGTACTGACATACACGGAACCGTCCGACACACTGGGAGTAGCCCATAGCTTGCCGTCTAGCGGCTCCGACACCCAGAGCTCGTCGCCGAAGAGCCGATCCAGCGCATAGACACGGCCACTGGTTTGCCGCTTCTCCTCAGTCGAACTCGATATGTACACGGTATCCGCCGTCACGGCGGGGCTTCCCACGATCGGGCCGAGCTTCTCATCGGCACGAGGATACTCCCATTCACCCGATCTCACCTGCGGAAATGCCAGATTCGCTCCCCGCGATTCCACGTCCAGCATCACAACCTTGCCCTCATACGTCGCCACACACACGTGCCCGGCATCAGCAACGGGAACGCCATAGGTAGTCGCGGCCACCTGGGAGGAACTGCAACCGAAACCGCGAGACGGGGTAGTGATGGCGTACTCCCACTCGCCACCCGAGGGGAACGGGGACCCACTGGCCCGTGCATCCGGATCCACAACAAGAACCCTGCCGTCCGCGGCACCGACGAAGAGCGTGTCGCCAGTCGACACTATGCCAGAAAAGCCTTGCGGCGCATTGTTCCGTATGCAGCCGGTCCCGGTTGCGGCTATCGACGCAAGAGCTACAAGAATCAGAACTCGAACTG
>CAZQML010000116.1:0-4656 GCA_964594245.1 uncultured Dehalococcoidales bacterium
GGATTTTCAGGAGCAGGCCGCCGGACCGCTTCCGGTGGGGGCGCATGCGCACAAGCAGGGACGCGCCGCGACCCCGGGGATTTTCCTGTGTCGGCCTGCGCAGACGGCTACCCGATACCCGCACGAGTCAAACGCCGGGAGAAAGCGAGAACACACCTTGAAGATAACCAACATCAGGACATATCTCTACAAGCCAACATGGAACTGGCTTCTTGTTAAGATGGAGACGGATGAGGGCATCTATGGCTGGGGCGAGGCAACAGCCGCAGCAATGGAGAAGCCCATCGAGGCCTGTATCCACAACCTCGCCGACTACCTCATCGGCAAGGACCCGCGCGATATCGAGCTGCACTGGTCCACGATGTTCCGCAACGCGTACTGGCGCCCGTCGTTCGTCGCGACAAGTGCCATGAGCGCGCTCGACATAGCGATGTGGGACATCCTCGGCAAGAGCCTCGGGGTGCCTGTCTACCGCCTGCTGGGTGGTGCCGTCCGCGACAGGATTCCCGTCTACCACAACGGGTGGTGGTTTGCCGCCAACAGCACGGACGACTACGTCTGGCTGGCCGAACGTGAGGTGAAGGAGAGGGAAGCAAAGGCGCTCAAGTACGACCCCTTCTGGGGCACCGATGTGTTCACATCGAGCAAGGACGACATACTCAAGGTGCTGGACAACGTGGCCCGCGTGCGAAAAGCTGTCGGTAACGATGTCGAGATTATGCTCGATTGCCACTCGCGCATGACGACGAACGGCGCCATTCGTTTCGCACAGGCGGTGAGAGAGTACAACCCCGCCTGGTTCGAGGAGCCTATTCCTACGGATGCCGCGCCTGAGGACCTGGCCCGGGTCGCCGCTTCAACCGATATTCCCATCGTGACCGGTGAACGAATAGTGACGCGCTGGTGCTTCCGTGACATTCTTCAGAAGCGCGCGGCTACCGCCATCAACCCTGACCCGTGTCACGCCGGCGGCATATCAGAGATGAAGAAGATCGGCGAACTGGCCAACACGTACTATGTTGGCTTCACTCCACACAGCGCAGGCGGCCCCGTCATGGTTGCAGCCAACCTGCACGTTGAGGCGTGCGCGCCGAACTTCACCATCCATGAGTTCTTCGCGCCCGACCCGCCGTTCTACGAGCAAATCCTCAAGGAGCCGTTCCCGGCGATGGTGGACGAGTGCATTCAGCTCCCTGAGAGACCGGGCATCGGCGTTGACATCAACGAGGAGGCGCTCGCAAGCCGGCCCTACGTGTACCACAGTCTGGGCAGTCTCTGGGATGTGCCGCAGGTGCCTGCGGGCGGCAAGTTGCAGAGCGAGTGACCTTCTATCTCCGGAGCCTCAGCTCCTGCTACCTCCGAACCGCTGCCCTCCCCCACAGGGAGTCAATCTTTTCAATACGGAGGCCATGAGGCGGATTCCGCCCGACTTACACATGCGTGGCTCTTGTACCCGGGGCTCCAGTACCACATAATGGGCCAGGTTGCTTCGGCGGGGGGACATGCACGTGGATGCGAGGATGAAGGGCAAGCTGGAGAGGTACTTCATGAACGCCCCGGAGTTTCTCTGGGGACTCACGCGGGAGAATCAGTCGGTCTCCTATCCCTGGCTCCGCAGCAAGGGGCGCGGACTCTGGGGCGAATCCTTCGATTTCGAGGACGGCCCGTACGACGTCGTCAAGGCCCAGCTCATGCACAACCCGGGAATCGAGAGGCTGCTTCAGGACCTCATCATCCCCGAGGTGAAGACCCAGTATGGAGAGGAGACTCTTGGCTATCTCAGGGATTGCTGGAGGGCCGGTGCACCCCCGGAACAGTACAGACTGAGGATACTCAACGTACACAACTGGGGCCCTTTCTTCCAGACCGAGAACGTTGGCGGCAAGTTGTTCATGGGACACTGGGACGTCTTCGCAGCGCTGTGGTTCGAGGAACTCGAGCAGCTCGACAGCTAGCTTCTACCGCTAGGCCGCGCACTCCATGCTCACAGCCATTCCCCCATTCCCTCGCTTCTCCACGCTGCACGCTATGTGCGCCTGGGGTTTCCGTGAGTTCCCGTTTTCGCCCTACCACACGGCATTGAAAGCCGCCACCCCCTCGACTATGATTGAATTTGCGCTGGCGGCCAGGCGAAGGCAGCCGCCGGCAAACGGGGTGGGCATGAAACGGGACAAGAACAGTAGAGAAGTCGTCAGCGCCATCGCCAGGACTGCTGCCGCGGAGGGGTACTCTGACGGCAATGTCCGGGCCGGCATCGCGCCGTCTGCTGGGGCGCCTCATCGTCATCGTGAACATGGCGTGAGAGAAGCGGTGCGGTGCAGCCAGCGCGGATTCACGCTCATCGAGGTCCTGGTTGTCCTCGGCATTCTCGGTGTGATAGCGACAATCGTGATACTCAGTCTTGCGGGCTTCCTCGGGAGCGGCAAGGAAGAGTCAGCCAACAGCGAGGCGCACCAGGTGCAGACAGCCGTCATCGCCTACATGAGTGCGAACAACATCGACTCGTGGGACGGCACGGTCGACAAGTCGGGCACTACAGATGTCCATAGCTACATCCTGAACACTGGAAGGCTCCAGGCCATATACACAATCGCCGGCGGGAAGATAGCTTCCGCCACGGCCTATCCGGACGGCAAATGGAGCGACTGCACGTGGAACGTGGCGACGCGCGCGCGTGGGAGTGCGGCAGCTAGACGGCACACGCATGTATGGGCAAGACCCGTTGACAGATGAGGTGGGAGCCAATCATCCCTCTAACCCTACCCACCCCCAAACAGCTTCTTGACAAGCTCCTCGAGTTCCTCTCCACGGCCCGGGACGATGTACTTGCGGTTCCGCCAGCCCCGATGTACGGCCAACCCTCTCTCCTTCCACCCGAATTGCCCGATTCCTGCCAGGTAATCCTTTACAGGCACAATCGTGCCCGATTACTATCGGCAGAAGCTTCCACCAAGGTCGTACCGAGTAGCGACCGCCCTATCGTTCGTCGGCGGAGTCCTCTGACTCTGGCGTACCGAGGAGGAGATTTGCGGCAGACAAGGACACGTGTCCTCGTCCTGATGTGCATCGCGATGGTGCTGGGCTATATGCCCTGGTACAGCTTCTCGGCCGTCGCGAAGTACCTGGTCCAGGAGTTCAACCTCGGCGCGGGGCAGATGGGCGCCATCCTTTCGTCTTTCCAGGTAGGCTACGTCATCGTGGTCATCTTCACGGGCTGGCTCGCAGACAGGGTCGGCCCGAGAAAGGTAGTCGCCTGGGCCACTCTCTTCGCCGCCCTCTCCTCGACCGCCTTCCTGTTCTTCGCGCGCGACTTTGCGAGCATACTGCTCCTCAGGCTCCTCGTCGGCCTCTCCTGCGGCGCAATCTACGCGCCCGGCATGTCATTCCTCTCTTCATGGTTTCCTTCCAAGCAGCGGGGCAGGGCTATCGGCGCCTATACCGCCGCGCTGACCGCCGCCTATGCGGGCGGCTACCTGGTCGCCTCGCCGCTGGCAGCAAGCTTCGGCTGGCGGGCCGGGATGCTGGGCACGTCTATTCCAGTCTTCGTCGCGGCAGTCATCGTCTTCTTCCTCATCAAGGACCGCCCACCTGAGGCGCAGCAGTCTGCGCTAGCTGGTTCGCAGGCGAAACCCGCAACCATCAACCCTGCGCAGTACGGCGGCACACAGCGCACGCTCATCGCCGCCCAGATACTCATCACGGTCGCCTACATGGGCCACATGTGGGAGCTGTACGCCTTCTGGGGCTGGATAGGACCCTATTTCGTGGCGAACGTGTTCCAGACAGGCTGCGGCGAGGCGCAAGCAGTGTCCGTGGGAGGGATGCTCTCAGCTCTCGTCATCTTCGCCGGCGTGCCGGCTGTCTGGGCTCTCGGTGCATTCTCGGACCGCATAGGCCGCACGAAGGCCATCATCATAGCGTCCCTTTGCAGCCTCGTTGTGGAGTGCGTCTTCGGGTTCCTCTTCGGGCGGGGGCTCCATCTGCTGGTGCCCGTCGGGCTCTGGCTCGGTTTCTGGGTCATCGCGGACTCGGGAATCTACAAGGCGGGCCTCACGGAGCTTGTAAGCGCGGATCGTCGCTCGCTTGCGCTGGGGATGCAGTCGGCCGCAGGCTACTCGCTGACCATCATCTCGCCGATGGTCTTCGGCAGACTGCTCGAGTCTGCCAATGGCGCAGGAATCGACCCCACGACGGCGACTAACTGGGGGCTGCCATTCCTTGTGCTGGGGCTCGGCGCGCTGCTCGCGCCGATATCAGCGCTGATACTGCGCCGGTTGCCCGAAGCGAAGCTCCTGGCCAGTGAAAGACACTAGCCATCTTCTATTTGCCGCTCGTGAGGGTGTCTGCGCAGCAGAATACTCTTCAGGGGCTGCTATTCATCGACGGGCCTGATGCTTCATCGGCCTGCGCAGCAACGACGCGAGCGAAAGGAAGGGTCTTTCTATTCGGCCGGAGCCTATCAGCCCGCGGCGAAACCGTGCACCATGAGCACTATGCCGACAGCCACGACCACTACGGAGAGAATCAGCCTGGCCCTGCCACCCGGACCACTCAGACCGCAGCAACAACCGGACTCGCAGACCGGCGCCTCCGCCTCAGGCTTGTCGCTCTCGGCCAGTCCAGACTGTGCACAGTCGCACTCCGGCCCACACGCCG
>CAZQML010000117.1:0-31607 GCA_964594245.1 uncultured Dehalococcoidales bacterium
CATTATTTTCCTCGTTGTCCACAAGGGCACTGCGGTAATCGGCCCGGTTTCCAAATGGGTGATGATTGTAGCCTGGTCTTTCCTTGTCGTCCTCGTGGTGCGAGGCGTAACCCTTGTCGGAGCGGCCCAGGGCCTCAACTACTACCTGGAGACTGACTGGAGCAAGCTGGCCAGCGTAGACGTGTGGTTTGCAGCCTTCAGCCAGATAGCGTTCACGCTGTCGCTTGGCATGGCGGGTATGTTCGCGTACGGCAGCTTCATCAAGTCACGTGGCGACGTGAACAACAACGCGTTCATCACCGGCTTCGGCAACTGTGCGACGAGCTTCCTCGCCGGCTTTGCTGTCTTCAGCATCGTTGGCTTCCTGATGCAGTCGTTGTCCATTGGCATTGAAGAGGTGGCAGCCAAGAGCGTCGGGCTGGCGTTCATCACCTGGCCGGTAGCAATCTCGATGCTGCCTGCCGGCAACGCGTTCTTCGGAGTCATCTTCTTCCTGTGCCTGTTCCTGCTTGGACTCTCGTCCGCCTACTTCCTGGCGTATGGCGGCGTCATCAGCCCGCTCATGGACAAGTTCGGCTGGAGCAGAAGCAAGACCGCTCTCGGCGTCTGCGGAATCGGGTTTCTCATCGGAATCCTGTTCACGACCAACGGAGGGCTGTACTGGGGTCCAGACATTCTGGACAGGGCCGTCTCGTTCTACGGACTCCTCATTACGGGAGCTCTCACGTGCCTCGTGGTTGGCTGGGGCTTCCCTGCCAGTCGGCTCAGAGAGTATGTCAATGGGACGTCCGACTTCCGTATCGGCCCCTGGTTCGATGTGATGATTAAGGTCGTGGTGCCGGCGGCACTGCTGTTCGTGGTTGTCTGGGGGGGATTCAAAGCAGATCTCCCGGCTGGCTACAGCCCCGACTATCCCTCGTGGGCCAATGGAGCTATCTGGGGAGTGCTGGTAGTGACGCTCGTTCTCAGCATCATAATGGGTAAGATGAAGACTCGGGGCCGTGGGGACTAGCAGGAGGTGAAGGCGAAATGACAACAGAGGCAATAATCGCAGCAGTGGTCATGTGGGTCGTGTTCATCGGCGGCCTGTCCTTGTGTTTCTCAAAATGGCGTGGTGGTGGTAGTGAATGGGAGGACTGAGCCGCAGAGAGCGCGCCTCTCTGGGACTGCCTCAGGGGTGGGTGGCTTGATTGCCGCCCACCCCTTTCCTGTTACGCGATTCGACGACTGAGGGGAGGTGAGATGATGCCCAGAAAGCTCCGGGTTCTGAGCGCAAGCGACGTCACGGCTGTGCTCGGGATGGGTGAGGTTCTCGAGCTTGTCGAGCAGGCGTTCTGCGAACGGGAGAGAGGACGAGTACAGATGCCGCCGAAGAGCTATCTCTTCTTCGGCGACTACGAAGGCGACCTCAGAGTGATGCCCGCCTTCCTCTGTGTCGGGGCCGACGCGCCTGGAAAGCAGGAACTGGAGTCGGGAATCCTCAAGCGCGCGAGAATGGTGATAGATGACTGGGAACAGGCGAGCCACAGCGGCGAGATTAACGTGCCGCTGAGCCGGGGGGAGATTCAAAGGGCCGACGTCTGTGCCGAGATAGGGGATATCGTCGCAGGGTCGCAGCAAGGCAGGACCGAAGACTCTCAGATCACGTTGTTCGACACGACGGGACTCGCGATTCAGGACGTTATCTGTGCCTGGAAGGTGTACGAAGTGGCGGAGGAGAAGAAGCTGGGCATCCAGATGGACAGCCTCTACTCGTAGCAAGCCTCGGCAGTGCGCCGACGCGCCGGCAATCGTGCAGGGGGCCGGCGACGAGGCAAATACCCCGTTCGGCTGTGGTAAAATTGCCGGGGGATGCCTTCTATCTCTCTTCGCGTACTGGATGCCAATCTGAACCGGGCCTCTGAGGGACTCCGGGTTCTTGAGGACCTTGCGCGGTTCGCCATCAACGATGAAGCCCTCAGCCGTGAGCTGAAAGTGGCCAGGCATGAACTTGCGCGCCTGGCGCAGCCTCTCGATGCTCAACTGCTCTCGTGGCGGGACTCCGCTACGGATGTTGGCAGGGAATCCGCTCTACGTGCGGGTGTCCGCGAAAGAGACCTACTGGCTGTCGTCCGGGCAAATGCCAAGAGGGCGGAGGAGTCACTCCGCGTCATTGAGGAACTCGCACGGCTTCCCGAGCTTGGCGCTTGCATCGATCCGGAGGAGGTTGAGCGTCTGCGCTACACAGCCTATGACATCGAGAAGAAGCTTGCAGCACGCGTGCTGCGCGGGGAGCGTGCCGCGGGCGTGCGGGGGCTCTACGTTATCGTTGACCGCGAGGCCAGCGGCGGACGCGCGCTCAACGACGTGGCGCGTGAGGCCATCGCCGGCGGCGCTTCGGCCATTCAGCTTCGGGACAAGGTTGGCAGCAAGGGTGAGGTCTATCGCTCGGCCCTGGAACTGAGCGCCCTTTGCGCCGAGAGCGGCGTATTGTTCGTTATGAACGACCACGCTGATGTGGCAGTCGCTGTCGGTGCCGCTGGATTGCATGTCGGGCAGGAGGACCTGCCGTTGGAGGTCGCTCGCAGGCTGCTGCCCATCGATACCATAGTCGGTGTCTCGTGCCACAGTATGGAGGATGTACGCCGGGCACAGGAAGGGGGAGCCGACTACATCGCTGTGGGTTCGGTCTTTCCCACGCTGCAGAAGGAGAACCCGGTCGTCGTAGGCGTGGAATTTGTGAGACGGGCGCGGCAGCAGGTTCCCGGGACGCCTCTTGTGGCGATAGGAGGGATAGCCCTCGCGAATGTCGGCCAAGTTGTCTCTGCGGGAGCCGACGCTATTGCGGTTATTGGTGCGGTGGTGGGCCAGCCGGATGTATCGCGAGCTGCGCGCGAGCTTGTGTCGGAGATTCGACGAACCGAGGAGCAGGGAGAGCAGGATGAGCACGAGTCAACTTGACGGAATCGCAGCTTCAGCTCAGGAATACTTCGCGGCGCAGAACCGCGCTCGTGAGCGCGCGCTGCCGCTGTGCAGGCAGATGGTGCAGAACAGCGGGAACGCAATCCGCTCCGCGCACCGGCAGCAGCCGGATGCCGCGGGGGCGCTGCTTGACGCAAACAAGGCCCTGAACGAGCAGCTTCTGGCTGCGGTGTCGGAGAGCGACGAGATTGCACATGCAGGGTTCATTCACGACGCTCAGAAGGAGTATGCGGAGGCGTGCCTCACGGTCGCGTTCATCCAGGGAGCTGCCCTTCCAGAGGCTGCCGAGATTCGCGTCTCCGTGCCTGCCTATTTGAACGGGCTAGGAGAGACTGTGGGAGAGTTGCGTCGCTACATCCTCGACAGCCTGAGGCGAGGAGATGTGACGCGCTGCGAGGCGCTTCTGGAGACGATGGATGACATCTATGGTGTTCTCATGGCGATGGATTACCCGGACATGGTGACGCACGGTCTCAGGCGCAACTCGGATGCGGCGCGAGGTCTGATAGAGCGGACTCGCGGCGACCTGACAACAGCACTGAGGCAGGACGCCCTCGGAGCGAGACTCGCGAAGCTTGAGAGCAAGCTCTGTTGACAAATAGAGGCGCGCCTCATAAAGTGTAGCAGGCTGATGATACAGACGTGATGCACGGGACAGGCGCTGGTCGGCGAGGCGCCTTTTCTTATGTCTAGAAGAGGAGGATTGACGCTATGAATCTCATGTGGTTAAGCGTGGCTGCCGGTGTCCTCGGCGCAGTCATCGTAGTGTACTTCGTGCGCTACGTATTGGCGCAGGATGAAGGCTCCCAGGCTATCAAGGACACCTCGGCCGCAATCAGGGAGGGCGCGATGGCGTTCATCCGCCGGGAATACCGGACACTCGCCATCGTTGTGGTGATTGTGGCCGTAGTCCTTGCGGTCATACCGAGCCTTGGCGCGAAGGTGAGCGCGGCGTTCGTGTTCGGCGCGGTGTGCTCGATGGGCGCTGGATATGCCGGCATGAACATGGCAACCAGGGCAAACGGCAGGACCTGCGCGGCCGCGCAGAAGGGACTCAATCAGGGGTTGCGAGTGGCTTTCAGGGGTGGAGCGGTCATGGGACTGACGGTTGTCAGTATCGGCATCCTGGGCCTCTGCATCCTCTACTTCCTGTGGCACAAGGACCCGAGCTTTCTTGCCGTTATTCCGGCGTATGGCACGGGCGCTTCGCTTGTAGCGCTGTTTGCAAGGGTTGGAGGCGGCATCTTCACCAAGGGCGCTGATGCCGGGTCTGACCTTGTCGGCAAGGTTGAAGCAGGCATACCGGAGGACGACCCCCGGAACGCCGCGGTCGTGGCCGACAACGTCGGCGACAATGTGGGCGACGTTGCAGGAATGGGCGCGGACCTCTTTGAGTCCTATGTCGAGTCCATCATTGCGACAATGACACTGGCCGTGGTTGCCACGGCGATGGGCCTCGTCGGCGACACCGAGACTGCGTTGCTCATCCCGATGCTCATCGCCGCGGGAGGCATTCTCGCCTCCATCATCGGCTGCTTCATGGTGAGGGTCGGCGAGACGGTGGAGATGGGCAAACTGCTGGGCGCACTTCGCCGGGGCACGTTGACGGCCTCGGTACTTACCGCAGTGTTCGCGTTCCTTGTCATCCACTTCCTGGGTGCGAGCAGCGGACTCTTCTGGGCGATGCTCTCCGGCCTTGTAGCCGGCGTGCTGCTTGGTGAGAGCACGAGCTACTTCACCTCCTATGAGTTCAAGCCCACCAGGGAGATTTCCCAGGCATCTACGTCGGGCGCTGGCGCCACGATTATCCAGGGCTTCGCCGTGGGCATGATGAGCTCATGGCCCGCAGTGATTCTCATCGCCGGCGCGATATTCGCCGCGTTCCAATTCGGCAGTTTCTACGGAGTCGCTCTCGCGGCGGCCGGCATGCTGTCCACTCTGGGCGTTACACTTGCGACGGATGCCTACGGTCCGGTGGCGGACAACGCCGGGGGCATCACTACGATGACGGGCCTTCCGCCCGAAGTGCGCGAGCGCACTGATGCCCTTGACTCGCTCGGCAATACGACCGCAGCAACCGGCAAGGGCTTCGCAATCGGCGCTGCGACCCTCAACTCCCTCGGCCTCATCCTGTCCTTCGCCATTGTGACAGGTATTGTGAATCTGTCAGGCGGAGCGATTTCGGTCACTGATCCTGAGGCGTTCAGCTTGCTTAGCGCACCGATCCTCGTCGGCCTGCTGCTTGGCGCGATGATGCCGCCTGTCTTCTGTGCAATGACGATGAAGTCAGTCGGCATTGCGACCGAGGCGATTATCGAGGAGGTACGCAGGCAGTGGCGCGAGATTCCGGGCCTCATGGAGGGCACATCCAAGCCGCTATATGGCAGGGTGGTTGATATCTGTACGAGCACAGCACTGAGGGAGATGCTGGCGCCTTCTATCATGACTATCATCGCGCCTGTGATTATCGGTGTCGTGCTCGGCAAATTCGCGCTTGCCGGCTTCCTGATTGGCGCGGTCGTTACGGGCTTCATCTTTGCGATAGTCCTGAACAACGCAGGTGGGGCGTGGGACAATGCCAAGAAACTGATTGAGTCGGGCGAGTTCGGCGGCAAGGGCTCGGAGGCTCACAAGGCGGGCGTCGTCGGGGACACTGCCGGGGACCCCATGAAGGACACCGCCGGCCCATCGCTGAACATTATGCTGAAGCTGATGTCGGTGATTTCGCTGATGCTTGCACCTGTGCTCATCAACTTCACCGGTATCCTCTAGTACGCGACAACGCAGGACTTTCACAGGAGGACATCCTGAAGAGGGTGTCCTCCTGTCGTTTGCGTCCACGCGGACTCTCGTGGTGCCTTGTTCCTGTCCAGCGATAATGTCCGCCCAAGCGGTCAACGATCGTGTCTCCTTCGCTTCGTGACGGCAGGAACGCGGGAAGCCCATGGTGGCGAGGGCACGGCCGCGGTTCGTGATGTAGATACTGTGTGCATGCCTCGCCCGTCGCCTGGAACTGACGCAAGGTGGAATCCGGCGGCGTTGTCCGTCTATCACCCGAACCGACGGAGACACATCGGAACACTATCTGAACCAGACTTGACTGCACACACAGCTACGGGCGAGGCATGCCATCGCCCCTACCGCTACGATTGGGTCCTCGTCCACCTGTGTCTCCTGCATGCGGACATTCTCGCTTAGTAGTCGAGGGAGGACAGAATCGTAGGGCATCAACAGACACTCTCGCGGCGCTTTGTTGGCCCGTTCGGCCCGGTGCTACAATCTGCAGGTCCATGGCCACAGAAATCGTCGTGAGGGGCGCCCGCGAGCACAACCTCAAGAACATCGACGTAGTCATCCCACGCGGAAAGCTCGTAGTAGTCACCGGTGTCTCGGGCTCCGGGAAGAGTTCGCTCGCGTTCGACACGATATACGCCGAAGGGCAGCGCCGCTACGTCGAGTCGCTTTCTGCCTACGCACGTCAGTTCCTGGGCCAGATGCGGAAGCCCGACGTGGACTACATCGAAGGGCTGAGCCCCGCCATCTCAATCGACCAGAAGGGCCCTGGCCACAACCCTCGCTCCACAGTCGGGACGGTCACCGAGGTCTATGACTACCTTCGGCTGCTGTTCGCCCGCATCGGGCATCCGCATTGCCCGAACTGCGGCCGCGAGATACAGCGCCAGACGGTCCAACAGATAGTTGACGCCACTCTCGAATTGCCCGAGGGCAGCAGGATAGCTGTACTGGCTCCACTTGTGAAGGACAGGAAGGGGGAGCACCAACATGTGTTCCAGGACCTGCGCAGGGCCGGCTTTGTTCGAGTCAGGGTGGATGGGGAGGTGCACGATCTGTCGGAGGAGTTCCAGATTGACAAGAGCCGGAAGCACTCCATCGAGGCAGTCGTCGACCGTCTTGTCGTGAGCGCCGAAGGAGAATCTGCCAGGCTTGCGGAGTCAATTGAGACTGCGTTGAAGCTCGGCTCCGGAGTGGTGCTTGTCAAGGTTGTCGATGGCGACGAGATGCTGTTCTCTGAGAACTTCGCGTGCGTCTACTGCGGCATCAGCATCGGCGAGATTGAGCCGCGTACGTTCAGCTTCAATAGCCCTCACGGGGCCTGTCCCTTGTGCACCGGGCTCGGCGTGAGATGGGAGATTGACCCGAATCTCGTGATGCCGGACTGGAGCTTGAGCATCATAGAGGGGGCTGTCTTCCCATGGTCACGAAGCGGGACCATGTCATTCTGGTACGCGAGCATGCTGGAGGCTATTGCGGACAGGGGCGGATTCTCCCTTTCGACCCCGGTGCGGGAGCTCTCTGAGGAGCAGGTGAACGCGATACTGTACGGGGACAATCGAGGCCCTGTACTGGCAACGCACGATGGCAGAAACGGCCTCGTCCAGCGCTACACGCGCTTTGAAGGGGTGATTCCGAATCTTGAGCGACGCTTTCGCGAGACCGATTCCGATGCGGCACGAGCCGAGATCAGCCGCTACATGTCGTCGCACCCCTGTGGAGCCTGCAAGGGCAAACGCCTCAAGCCGGAGGTCCTGGCGGTGAAGATAGGCGACATGAACATCATGGACGTGGCGGCGATGCCCGTCTCCTCGGCCCTCCGGTGGACAGAGCAGTTGCCGGAGAGACTCTCGGAGCGAGAGTGCGTGATAGCTCGACAGATATTGAAGGAGATAGGCAACAGGCTGGGCTTCCTGCGCGACATTGGCCTCAGCTACATCACCTTGAACAGGGCATCATCTACGTTGAGCGGAGGTGAGGCCCAGAGGATTCATCTCGCAACCCAGATAGGGAGCGGGCTCACAGGCGTTCTGTACGTGTGTGATGAGCCGACCGTGGGACTGCACCCTGCGGACGACTTGCGCCTCGTCAGGACGCTGGAGCGCCTGCGGGACCTCGACAACACGGTGCTTGTAGTGGAACACGATGAGGCGATGATGCGAGCCGCCGACCACATCATCGACATAGGGCCGGGTGCGGGCAAATGGGGTGGCGAGGTGGTCGCCACCGGGACTATCGAGGACATCATGGCCTGCGACGCCTCGGCCACAGGCAGCTATCTCAGCGGGGCCCGGCGGATACCGATGCCCGGTTTCAGGAGGGACGGCAACGGGAAAGAGATTGTCATCAAGGGGGCACGAGAGAACAACCTCAAGGGAGTTGACGTTCACATTCCGCTTGGGCGCTTCGTTTGTGTGACGGGCGTCTCGGGTTCCGGAAAGAGCTCCCTCATCAACGAAGTCCTGTACAAGCGGCTCGCGCGCGACCTCTACAGGGCGAAGGATGCTCCGGGCGACTGCGATGCCATAACGGGACTGGAGCACATCGACAAAGTCGTCAATATCGACCAGTCGCCCATCGGACGGACTCCGCGTAGCAACCCCGTGACGTACACCGGCAGCTTCACTCCCATACGCGAGCTGTTCGCACAGGTACCCGAAGCGAAGGCGAGAGGATACCGCCCGGGCCGATTCTCGTTCAATGTCAAGGGAGGGAGATGCGAGGCTTGCCAGGGAGCGGGGTTTGTTCAGATACCAATGCAGTTCCTCTCAGATGTGACAGTCCCTTGCGAAGTGTGCCAGGGCCGCCGGTACAACCGCGAGGCGCTCGAGATCAGGTTCAAGGGGAAGACGATTGCCGATGTCCTCGATATGACGGTGGAAGAGGCCGCCGAGTTCTTCGAGAATATCCCGTCTGTTCGCAGGAAGCTTGAGACACTGCGTGACGTCGGCCTCGGCTATGTCTGCCTCGGCCAGCCCGCGCCCACGCTCTCCGGCGGTGAAGCGCAGCGGGTGAAGCTTGCGACCGAGCTATCGCGCCGGTCCACAGGCAACACCCTGTACATGCTTGACGAGCCTACGACCGGACTGGCCTTCGCCGATATCGAATGCCTGCTGCGTGTTCTGCAGCGCCTTGTCGACTATGGCAACACGGTGCTGGTTGTAGAGCATCACCTTGATGTCGTCAAGAATGCGGACTGGATTATCGACCTGGGCCCGGGCGCCGGTGACGATGGTGGATGGGTCATAGCGACAGGAAATCCGGAAGAGATTGCCGAGAACGAGGGGTCCGTGACGGGGCACTATCTGCGTCCGGTGGTCTCGAAGGGCGGCGGTCGAGTCCTGGCGGGGTGATGCCCTCACGTGGTGCCGAAAGCGCGCATGAAGGAGGTCGCGTGGCCTTCCCTTCAGCCATGGGAGTGAAAGGAGAGAGAATGGAAGACCTTGCAGCGTACCTCAATCCCACGGACGCGATTGACTCGGAGAGTGAGCCTATCGTCCGTACAGCCGGGCAGCTCACCGAGGGATGCTCTACTGACTCCGAGAAGGCTGTGAAGCTCTTCTACTTCGTTCGAGACTCCATTCCGTACAATGTGTACATGATATCCATGTTCAGGGAGGACTTCGTCGCGAGCACCGTGCTCGAGAGGGGAAAGGGGTACTGTGTCCAGAAGGCGGTGTTACTGGCGGCGCTGGGCCGCGCAGCGGGCATACCCACGAGACTTGCCTTCGCCAGCATACGCAACCATCGTGTGCCTGCGCGCTTCGTGGAGAAGCTCGGGACGAATGTGTTCCCGCGGCACGGCTACGACCAGTTCCTTCTCGATGGGTGGTGGGTGAGTGCGGCGGCGACGTTCGACCGGGTTCTGTGCGAGCGAAACGGTCTCAGGACAGTCGAGTTCGACGGCGTGAACGATGCCATGCTCCCGCCGGTCGATGCGGCGGGCAACCCTTATATCGAGTACGTGGAGAAGTTCGGGCACAGGGACGACCTGCCGCTTGAGTGGATAGTCAGCGAGATTTCCAAGGTCTGGGGTAAGGATAAGCACCCCTGGCTCAGTCGCGACTCCTCACCAGAGCCAGGCTAGAGGCGGGAGAGGCCGCTCACGACATCGCGCAGGTCGTCGAATGGCTCGCAGGAGAGTCCATTCCGCCGGTAGTAGTCGAGGAGGTCCCCCGTAGCAAACACAGTGTGTGCGTGTCGCGACGCAAACGTGTCTGATATTCCATTGCCGGCATAGAGGACCCTGTAGCCCTGACTCAGGAACATCTTGATATAGGCTTCCTTGAAGCCGTCCTGCAAGACCGTCCCGTCGGGGCCGACGTACTCGACTTTCACACCCTCGGCAGCGAAGGCGTTTCTCGCGGCGTGTACCTCAATCCCCTGGATGCCCAATGCCCTCAGAATGGCCTCGATGTAGAACTCGAGGCCGTTGCTCACTATCACGAAGCGGAAACCGCGATACGCACAGCGGTCGAGGAGTTCTCTGAAGCCGGGACGGATGCGCACGTTCTGCTCCAGCGTGCTCAGCAGAACAGACTGGTCCACCCTGATCATCGCGAACGCGCGCGTGTTGAAATCGCCAACCGTGATCCTGCCTTCCTTGTACTCCTTGAGTATCGCCCGCCAGTCTCCCTCGGCGTATGCGTCCAGGAGGTAGAAGCTCGCGTCCTCTTCCGTAATCGTGCCGTCGAAATCGCACTGAAACAGAGTCTTCATCGTCACATGCTTCTGGCCCGTCACGGAGGCGGGCCAGAAGCTGATTGTATCACAGGGGAAGTCGCGGCCCTATGTGGACAGTGACAGGCTAACGGGGCAATGGTCGGAGCCCATGACGTCGGACAGGATTGTTGCTCCCTCGACGGAGCCGAGCAGGCTGTCACTGACGAAGAAGTAGTCGAGGCGCCAGCCCATGTTCCTCTCGCGGGCCCTCGTGCGCATGCTCCACCACGTGTAGTTACCGGGGGCTTGGTTGAAGAGACGGAAGGTGTCAACGAATCCTTGACCTGTGAGGCGGTCCATCCACTCACGCTCCACGGGCAGGAATCCGGAGACCGTCTCGTTCTCCTTCGGATGGGAGAGGTCGATTTCCGCATGGGCCGTGTTGAAGTCGCCGCAGATTGCGAGCTTCTCTCCTCTGTCTCGCAGGCCCACGATGTGCTCGAGGAACGCATCATAGAACTCGAGCTTGTAGCGCAGGCGCTCCTCGTTCATCTTCCCGTTCGGGAAGTACACGTTGAAAAGGGTGAACTCGGGGTACGCCGCGACGAGCACGCGACCCTCGGCGTCGAATCTCTCGATGCCGAAGCCCTTCGTCACTCGAAGGGGCTCACGGCGGGAGAAGAGAGCCACTCCGCTGTAGCCCCTGCGCTCGGGGTGGTCCCAGTAGGCGAAGTAGCCCTCAGGGGGGAAGAGCGCCGGCGGCACCTGCTCCGGGTGCGCCCTGGTCTCCTGGAGACATAGCACGTCGGGAGCTTCCTGCTGGAGCCAGGCGAGGAAGCCCTTCTTCTCCGCGGCGCGTATGCCGTTCACATTCCAGCTCAGCAGCCTTATGGTGCTCATGTCTTGTTCGTAGAGTAGCAGCTTCGAGCGGACGTCTCAACGTCTGGTTATGGAAGGGGACCCGGTGCGCTACGAGGCAATCCATCGCGGGGAAAGAGTTTTCCGCGCGTTCGGTAAAGGCATGCGAAGGACTTACCGGCAGCGCGGGAGCGTACGACTTGAAACCTGCGGGTGAATGCAGCAGAATGGAGATGAGAGGGGAGGTATTCAGGCCATGGTGAGAGTGCTTGTTGCTGATGACCACGCGGTTGTGCGCCTGGGACTGAAGCAGATACTCGCAGACACGATGGGCATGAAGGTCGTGGCAGAGGCCTCGGACGGGGCGGCAGTGCTGGAGAAGCTGCGTGGTGGTGGGGTGGACGTCGTAGTCCTTGACCTCTCCATGCCGGGGATTAGCGGCATCGAGGTCACCAAGCAGATACGGCGTGAGTATCCCTCGGTCAATGTGCTCGTGCTCAGCATACATTCGGAGGACCAGTACGCTGTCCGCGTGATGAGGGCAGGCGCCTCCGGATATCTGACGAAGGAGAGCGCCCCCGATGAACTTGTTGCCGCGTTGCGCCGAGTATCTGAGGGGCACAAGTATGTGAGCGGCTCTCTTGCCGAGAAGCTGGCAATTGGCCTTGAGAGCGGCGCTGACAGAGAGCCCCATGAGGCTCTTTCGGACCGCGAATACGAAGTCTTGCGCCGCCTTGCCTCGGGGCAGACCGTTGGACAGATTGCGTGCGAATTGGTGCTCAGCGCAAAGACCGTCAGCACATACCGGTCGCGCATGATGCGTAAGATGCACATGCATAACAACGCCGAGGTCGTACGCTACGCCATCACCCATGGGTTGATTGACTGAAGCAATGTAGGACAAATGCTTGCAGGAAGAAGAGTGCAATGCCTACATGCAGTTGGGAGCACGACTGATGGCGTGTCCTGTCGGTTGTGAACATGATTTGATAAACACATATCTGATGAAGACGTGCGCAGTGGATAGGGGGCGAAAGAAATGAAAGTGTTTGTTGTCGATGATTCTCCGTTGGTGAGGGAGCGGCTGGTTTTGCTCCTATCGGAGGTGGAAGGGGTAGACGTAGTGGGTTCAGCCGACAGTGCGGATGAAGGAATAAAGGGTATCTCCAGTAGTAAGCCTGATGTCGCCGTTCTCGACATCCGGATGCCTGCCGGCAACGGGATAACGGTACTGGAGAGAATCAAGCAACAGGTGAGTCCTCCCACGGTCATCATGCTGACCAACTACCCCTATCCGCAGTATCGCAAGAAGTGCATGGATGCAGGGGCGGACTACTTCTTCGACAAGTCGGGCGAGTTCCACAAGGTGACGGACGTGCTCGAGCGCATGGTGGCGGAAGAAGCCACGGGCTGAGAGTTGTGCCTTGTGCTGATAGAGACATAGAAGGGGAACGGGGCGAGAAGAAAGGGAGGGTGCGCGAGCCGCGGTACACGACGAAGGTGCGCCGAAGGGATTTGAGACCGCCTGCGAGTCGGACGCTGCGAGAGGTCACGGTGGGCACATCGCAGCGGAGAGCGAAGAAGGCAACGAAGGTGCCTTCGCAACGGGCTCTCCTGTGGGAAAGACATGATCACGAGTGAACCTCCGCGCATACTGCTTGTGGAGGAGGATGATGAGATTCGGAGAAAGCTATGCGACATCCTGGGGCTGAGAGGCTACCAGGTCACCGCTTCAGCTTCGGGTGAGGAGGCGTTGGAGAGGCTCCATTCGGTGGAATACGACTGTGTTCTGACCGACCTGGAACTCGAAGGGGTGTCAGGTTTGGAAGTGGTGAGGGAGGTCAGAGAGCATTATCCGGACACCGAGGTGATTGTGGCTATAACATGCAAGTCGCAGGAAGCGCCCATTGAGTCTACAAACCTCGGGGTTTTCGGATACTCACTCAAACCGGTTGATGTGGAGCACGTTCTTCTCTTGATTGGCCGCGCTGTGGAGAAGAGGGAGGCGCGCTTGGCGCTACGAGAGAGTGAGGAGAGATACAGGGCGGTGTTTGAGAACAGCGGAACCGCGATGTTGACCATTGAAGAAGACACGAGCATATCGCTGGTCAATCATGGGTTCGAGGTACTGTCAGGCTACTCCAGGGAAGAGATTGAGGGCAAGAAGAGCTGGGTGGAGTTCGTTGCGGAGAGGGACCTCACACGGATGAAGGACTACCACGGGGAGAGAAGGAGGGGAGAACCCGCGCCCCGTGAGTAGGAGTTTCGTTTCGTGGATAGGCAGGGGAATGAGAAGGACACGTACCTCAATGTCGGGCTTATCCCCGGCACCATGAAGAGCACCGCCTCCTTGCGAGACATCTCTGAAGAGAGAAGGGCGCAGGACCGTCTGCAGGAATCGTTTATTGACCTAGTGGAGATGATGGCGCGTGCGATGGAAAGCCTCGATCCCTACACCTCTGGCCACCAGCGTCGCGTGGCTCGCCTTGCGGATCTCGTGGGCAGAAGACTTGACATGGATGATGATCGGCTGCAGGGACTCTATGTCGGTGCGCTCCTCCACGACATCGGCAAGCTCAGCGTGCCGAGCACGATTCTCACCAAGCCGGGGAGGCTTACCAGACAGGAATGGCACATCATCAGGGCGCATCCTCGCAGAGGATACGACATCCTGAAAGAGGCGAAGCTCCCGTGGCCCGTGGCAGAGATGGCCCTGAGACATCACGAGCGACTGGACGGCAGCGGCTACCCGGATGGAACGAAGGGTCCCGAGCTCAGTCTGGAGGTGAGAATCCTCGGCGTGTGTGACGTCGTCGAGGCGATG
Source organism: uncultured Dehalococcoidales bacterium (assembly GCA_964594245.1). GTDB lineage: Bacteria > Chloroflexota > Dehalococcoidia > GIF9 > AB-539-J10 > SKVJ01. The sequence continues at coordinate 14,099 of CAZQML010000117.1, forward strand.
AGTTCCGACCGTCCATATCGGGCCGCGCGGCCCAGGGAGGAAGTGAGACAGGAACGCATAGCCAGCAGCGGCCAGAGATACGACCCGTAAGTCGTCGAGGCCGCGCTCAGAGTAATCGAGAACGGCGCGTTTGCCCTGTGGGCGAGTGGCGCCGACGCCGGTTCGGGTGCACAAGGAAAAGAGGAGCAGCTGAGGTACGTGGGACCCGTCGCCGCAGATGGCGCCACAGCCGTGGAACGGGTGGCGGAAGAGGTCGGCCTTGCCTTGGAGCGGGAGCCATCAGACGGGAATCGTACGGAAGTGCAAGCGAGAGACGGACTTCTCAATCTCGCGGAGACACTTACGCGTGCAATGTCCTCGCGTGACCCGAGCACGACCAATCACCAGAGACGTGTGGCAGGATTCGTCGTGCAGGGGGGCACCCGTTTGGGGCTGTCCGCCGAGTGCCTGTGGGGACTGAGGCTGGGAGGGCTCCTCCATGACGTCGGCAAGATCTCTGTGCGCGAGATTATACTCACAAGGCCAGGCAGACTGAGTGCGGAGGAACTCGAACTCGTACGGACACATCCCGAGGCAGGCTACGGGATTCTGACCGGTGCAGGTCTTCCGACTGTCGTGCCGCTAATGGCGCTTCATCATCACGAGCTGCTCGACGGCTCAGGGTATCCGCAGGGCCTCCCGAGCGAGGCACTCTCCATGGAAGACCGGATACTCAGCGTCTGCAACGTTGTGGAAGCCATGGGCGCGCACAGGCCGTACAGACGTGGGCTGGCGAAGAAAGAAGTGCTCGCCGAGATTGTCGCCGGCCGGGGGACGCGCTACGATTCGGAAGTCGTGGACTGCGTCCTGGGGTTGCTTGAGGCGGGCGAGTTCGTCCTGGGAGAGTAGTCCGCGTTTACAGGCGCGGCGGCTTCGGTTACCATTGGAGTGTGTTATGACGGAGAGCCAGGGAGGGCGGCAGATGAATGTGAAGGAACTACTTCACCTGATGGCGGAGAGGGAAGCGTCGGACCTGCACCTGCGTGTGCCTGCGCCGCCTATGCTCCGGGTTGATGGGGAACTGCTCGCAACCGAGGGCCTGCCACGACTGGGCCCCACGGACGTAGAGGAAGCGTTCCGGCAGACTACGACTGAATCGCAGCGCGAGCGCTTCTACAAAGACCTGGAACTTGACTTCGCGTATAGCGTGCCCGGACTGGCGCGTTTCCGCGTCAACGTGATGCAGCAGCGCGGGACGATGAGCATCGCCTTTCGCCGCATACCGTTTGCGATTCCGACCCTCTCGGAGTTCGGCCTGCCCGAGGTCTGCAAGGCGCTTATCGTGAGACCGCGGGGGCTCGTTCTTGTGACCGGTCCCACGGGCAGCGGCAAGAGCACGACGCTCGCTGCCATGATTGACTACCTTAACGAACTCGAAGCCCGGAATGTAATCACCATCGAAGACCCGGTCGAGTTCCTGCACCACAACAAGAAATGCCTCATTGCCCAGCGGGACCTGGGCGATGACACCAGGTCGTTTGCAGCCGCTTTGATACACGCACTGCGTCACGACCCTGATGTCATCCTCGTGGGTGAGATGCGCGACCTTGAGACCATATCAACGGCGATAACGGCCGCCGAGACGGGCCATCTGGTCCTGGGCACGCTGCATACGGTTGACGCGGTCCAGACCGTCGACCGCATCATTGACGCCTTCCCCCCCGAACACCAGCACCAGATACGTCTACAGCTTTCGCAGGTCATCGAGGGAGTGCTCTCACAGACTCTCGTGCCGCGGGCAGGCGGCAAGGGCCGTGTGGGCGTATTCGAGATACTCGTCGCGAACGCGGCTGTCAGGAACCTCATAAGAACAAACAAGACATATGAACTGCCAAGCGTGCTGCAATTGGGCAACAGGGAGGGTATGCAAACGCTCAACCAGGCGCTGGCGCATCTGGTGAACACGCAAGAGATTACTGCTGAAGAAGCCGTGAGGAAGAGCAGCGACCCGGAGCAGCTGCAGCGGCTCATCCACGGGTACTGATGGGCTCCGACGTTGCCTTCTATCAGATTGTCCTGCTGTGGGTTGGCAGGACGGCTCTCCTGTCATTCATAGCCTCGCTCCTTGGCTGGCTGGGCATCATGGTTCTCGATGCCCTTACGCCCGGCATCCATCAGCGCCAACGCATCGGCGAGCATCCTGTGGCTGTCGGCCTCTTCGTGGGCGGATTCATGATAATGATTGGCCTGGTTATCCACGGCGTGGTCACCGGACCCGTACTCATCGGCGCCGGTTCGTTGCGGAGTCTTGTGGACCCAGCGCGGCTGGGTCTTATCGCCGTGAGCTTCTTCGTCAGTTTGCTCCTGGGGATACTCCTGCTCCATGTCGTTGACAGGCTCACTCCGCGCATACGTTTCTGTTGCGTTGACGAAGATCCGATTGCCGTCGGGGCATACGTCTTCGGATACCTCGTGTTCTTCGGGCTCATACTCCATGGCGCACTCACCATGCCGCTGTAGACCTGTGGCGTCGCGCGTGGCACGTGTCATGCTGTGCCTGGTGTGTTTCTGCTTCCTCTGCCCCATCCTCGTGCTGGCTATTCCGACAGGCAACTTCTACGAGGGCGGAGCTGACATCTACGATGATTGGGACATATGCCGCACGCGCGGCGACGGGCCGGACGGCTTCTTCCGGTACGTGGGTGGCGGATTCGACCCGGTCATCGCTGCGGAGAGCGTGGGCGATAACGCAAACCGTGCCTATCTGCTGGGGCTCCAGTTCGCACAGGAGTATCCGGGTATTGAGCAGCGGGCTGAAGCCATATTCGCCTATGCTCGTGACAGCGTTCGCTACACATCGGACCGCAGTCAATTCGGCTATGTCGAATTCGCACAGAACGCCGACGAGATGATGGCAATCGTCCACGAAGACGGCGTTGCGTATGGCGACTGCGAGGACTACGCGGTCCTGCTCGGCGTCATCTATCTCGGTGCAGGCATGCGCTCGGCGGTCGTCCTGGCGCCTGACCACGCGGCGGCGCTGGTCTATTGTCCGGACTACGACCGGGCGAACCGAGTGCTGACCCTGGACGGCGAGAATGGCTGGGTCTGGGCGGAGGCAACGGGCGGCAACAATCCGTTCGGGTGGATGCCCGAGCAGTACATGAGCGTCGAACTGCTTGCGCATGAGCTTGTAGATGAAGGGCTGGTGCGTGCAGGTACACCCGACAGGCCTGTGGCCACGGTATCACGAAAGACCGGCGAGGGCTTCGTGCTTCCGGTGTCTCCTTTCTTCCTGGTGGTGGCGCTCCTCTGGCTGTTGTCCTCTGTAGGCAGGCGGCGCGGCCGCTCGCGGTAGCAGGCCGATGCCCCCGTTCGTAAACCCCGTTGCGTCCGGAGCTTTGGCGCCCGACCTCTTTGATAATGGAAGAATCGGTTGTTACAATCGGGGGTATCCCTGAGGGAAGTCAAAGCCGGGCACGCGAGTGCCCTGTGACAAAAGGAGACAGAGGCAAGATGACGCAGATTCTTCCACCACAAGTGGTGGGCTTCATGAAGCAGGCGGAGGAAGACTACGAGGGGTTCTGGGAGGACGCCGCTATCGCGGCGATGGACGACATCTACTGGTTTAAGGAGTGGGACACCGTCCTGGAGTGGGAATATCCGACATTCCGCTGGTTCACTGGTGGCCTCACCAATATCTGCTATAGCTGTGTTGACTACAAGGTTGAGCAGGGCTATGGCATGAAGGCCGCCTTTATCGCCGAAGATGGAGATACCGGAGTGATCCGCACGGTGACCTACATGCAGTTGCTGGAGATGGTCAAGCAGTATGCGGCTGCCCTTCGAGGGCTGGGTGTCCAGAAGGGCGACCGGGTTGCCCTTTACATGCCCATGGGTGTTGAGGCTGCCGTGATAATGCTCGCCTGCGCTCGCATAGGCGCGATACACATGGCAATATTCGCCGGATTCTCGCCGGGCGCTGTTGTCGACAGGCTGTCGCTGACCGGCGCGCAGTACATCTTCGCCCAGGACGCAGGCAGCAGGAGAGGCAAGCCGGTTCCGCTCAAGGTCATGGTCGACGAGGCGATAGAGCTCCTTGAGGATGAATCGCAGATTAAGACCGTCGTTGTCCTGAAGACCGAACTGGTGGACGTGAAGATGAAGGAAGGACGGGACATCACGTGGGCGGAGTTCCTCGCGAAGAGCGAGGGCCAGAGTCCTGATGTCGTTCCCATGGAGTCGGACGATGTGCTTTTCGTCATGCCCACGTCGGGAACAACGGCGAAGCCGAAGGTTACGGTACAGCGTCATGGTGGCTACCAGATCTACATCTACTCAATGGCCAAATGGATCTACAACCTGCAGCCGGACGATGTCTGGTTCTGCACGTCCGACATCGGATGGATAGTCGGCCATAGCTACAACGTCTATGGTCCACTGCTGGTGGGTTGCACGTCCATCCTCTTCTCGGGAACGCCGGACTACCCGAGACCGGACATGTGGTGGGACCTCGTCGAGAGAAACAGGGCGACGGGCCTGTGGTTCTCTCCGACCGGCATCCGTGGCCTGAAGCGGCTTGGCATCGAGCAAGCCCTGAAGCACGACCTGAGTTCTGTCGAGCGGGTATTGTGTGCAGGAGAACTGCTCAATCCCGCAGCCTGGGAGTGGCTGCAGAACGATGTCTTCGGAGGCGCTGTCCCTGTCATCGACCACATGTGGCAGACCGAGACCGGCGGACCTATCGTCGGCAACCCCTACGGCATTTCGATAGCCCCGATTAAGCCTGGCTCGGCGGCCATTCCGGTGCCGGGCCTCATTGCGGACGTTGTGGATGACAAGGATGGTCACTCCTGCGAGCCCGGGGAGAAGGGCGTGCTCGTCATCAAGAAGCCGTTCCCCGGCCTTACGTCCACCCTCTGGGGCGACCCCGAGCGCTACAAGACCGACTACTGGGAGACCAAAGAGGGCACGAAGGGCGCGTACTACGCAGGCGACTCTGCCGCGAAGGACGAGGACGGATACATCTGGTTCTATGGTCGTGCGGATGAGGTCATCAAGATAGCGGCCCACAGGATTGGCACGGTCGAGGTTGAGAGCTCACTTGTCTCACACCCGGCGGTCGTTGAGGCCGGTGTCTCGGGTGTTCCCGACGAACTGCGAGGCGAGGTCGCGAGCGCCTTCGTCGTGCTGGCCAAGGAATACCAGCCCAGCGACGAGCTCAAGAAGGAGCTTATCGCCCACGTCAGGAAGACGATGGGACCTATCGTTGTCATCGGGGACATACAGTTCGTCAACATGCTGCCAAAGACCAAGAGCGGCAAGATTATGCGGCGCGTGATGAAGGCCCTCCTGACGGGCCAGGACCTTGGAGACCTCTCGACAGTCGAGGAAGAAGCCTCGGTCGAGGAGATTCGTGAGGCAACACAGAGAATAAGGGGTGGCGCCTAGGCGCCTCCCCTTATTCTCCTGAGACTCAAACGGGGACGCTAGCGCGTCCCCGTTATCTGTCGTGCAATAGTCCAGCGCTGCATCTCGGAGGTTCCTTCGTATATCTCCGTGATGCGCTGGTCTCTGTAGAACCGTTCGACGGGGAACTCCCTGGTGTAGCCGTAACCTCCGAATATCTGCAGGGCCTTGTGGCAGATGCGGTGTGCCGCCTCGCTGGCGTAGAGCTTCGCCATCGCGGCCTCCTTCAACGGCGACTTGCCCTGCTGCTGCGTGAGCCAGGCGGCCCGGTGCGTGAGGAGTCGTGCGGCGTCGAGCTCGACTGCCATGTCGGCGATCATGAACTGGATGCCCTGGAAACGGGCCAGCTCCACTCCGAACTGCTTACGTTCCTTCGCGTACGCGACGGCGGCATCGTATGCGGCCTGTGCGATGCCGAGCGCCTGTGCGGCAATTGTCACGCGGCTCGCGTCTATTGCCTCGAGCGCGATTCTGAATCCCTTGCCTTCTTCCCCGAGGAGGTTCTCCGCCGGAATACGGCAATCGTCGAAAACGAGTTCCGCTGCCGACGTCGGATGGATGCCCATCTTGCGCTCGGTCTTTCCCACGGAGAAGCCCGGCGTGCCGCTCTCAACAATGAAGGCGCTGATTCCCCTGAAGCCCAGCGACTTGTCCCTTGTTGCGAACGCTGTCATGAAGTCGGCCTCGGCGCCGTTCGTGATGAATATCTTCGTGCCGTTCAGGACGAACGAGTCGCCGTTATTCTCGTAGCGCATGTCGAGGTTAGCGACATCGCTGCCTGCCATCGACTCCGTCAGAGCGAATGCTACTGTGGCTCCGTCGATAACGCGTGGAATGTACTTCGCCTTCTGCTCGTCGCTGCCGTACATGGTGATGGGGTACATGGCAAGTCCGAGGGTCACGATGTAGGAGATTCCCAGACCTCCGGAGCCGCGCGAGATCTCCTCAGAGGCAATCGCGAATGTGAGTTCGTCCCCGGTGCCGCCGTGTTCCTCGGGCAGCCCGATGCTGTAGAGGCCCAACTCCGCCATCTTCTTCACCGTGTCGTACGGGAACTCACCTGACTCGTCCCAAGCCGATGCGCAGGGCTCAATCTCGTTCGAGACGAAATCGCGCACCATGGCCTGAAACATCCTTTGCTCTTCGCCAAGTTCGAAATCCATCTTGCAGCGGCACTCCCCTCTATTTGTTTCTGTTCTCTACTTGGTCGCGGTTATCTGCCGCGCGATGGTCCAGCGTTGCATCTCCGACGTGCCTTCGTAGATCTCGGTTATCCGCTGGTCTCGATACAGTCTTTCGACTGCGAACTCCCGCGTGTATCCGTAGCCTCCATGTATCTGCACGGCCTTGTGGCAGATGCGATGGGCTGCCTCCGTCGCGAACAGCTTGGCCATCGCCGGCTCCTTGAGGGAGACCTTGCCGCTGGTTTGCATCAGCCATGCGGCCCGATAAGTCAGCAGTCGGGCTGCATCGAGGTCCACGGCCATGTCTGCAATCATGAACTGGATGCCCTGGAAACGGGCAATCTCCACTCCGAACTGCTTGCGCTCTTTCGCGTACGCCACGGCTGCGTCGTATGCGGCCTGCGCGATTCCCACAGCCTGGGCAGCCACGCAGACCCTGCACGTGTCAATAGCCTGGAGTGCGATGGAGAAGCCGCGGCCCTCCTCTCCCAGCAGGTTGCGCGCCGGCACCCGACAGTTGTCGAACACCAACTCGGTGGCGGATGCGGGGTGCATGCCCATCTTGCGTTCGGCCTTGCCTACGGAGAAGCCCGGCATGTCACGTTCCACAATGAACGCGCTGATGCCTTTGTAGCCGAGTGACCTGTCGTGAGTGGCAAAAGTCACGAGGAAATCGGCTTCGGCGCCATTGGTGATGAATATCTTGCTTCCGTTCAGGACGAAGTAGTCCCCGTCGCGCTCGTACCGCGTGTCGAGGTTGGAGACGTCACTTCCGGCCATAGGCTCCGTCAGCCCGAAGGAGACATTCGCGCCCTGCATCACCCAGGGAATATAGCGGCCCTTCTGCTCGTCGTTGCCGTGCATGACTATCGGGTTCATGGCGAGGCTCAGAGTTGTGACATAGGAGGCGGCGAGGCCTGCACTGCCACGTGAGATCTCCTCGACCGCGAGGACGTAGGTCAGGTCGTCGCCGCTCCCCCCGTACTCCTCGGGCATGTGGAGACCGTAGAGGCCCAGGTCCGCCATCTTCTTCACGGTGTCGTGGGGGAACTCCTCCGTTTCGTCCCACTCAGCCGCGTATGGCGCAATCTCGTTGTCCACGAAGTCGCGGACCATTGTCTGGAACATCTTCTGCTCCTCGCTCAACTCGAAGTCCATCTGCTCTCTCCTCCTCCGGCGTCGAATGGCGCCCGTTGCCTATTTCAGCCCGGTTACCTGGCGGGCGATGGTCCAGCGCTGCATCTCAGACGTGCCCTCGAACAGCTCCATGATTCGCTGGTCGCGGTAGATGCGCTCAACGGCGAATTCCCTGGTGTAGCCGTAGCCTCCGTGTATCTGGATTGCCTTGTGGCAGATTCGGTGTGCGGCTTCGGAGGCGAACAGCTTTGCCATCGCCGGTTCCTTCGCGGATACCTCCCCTGTCTTCTGCTGCAGCCAGGCAGCCCTGTAGGTGAGCAGTCGCGCCGCATCAAGATCGACCGCCATGTCGGCAATCATGAACTGGATACCCTGGAAACGGGCAATCTCCACTCCGAACTGCTTGCGTTCCTTGGCGTAGGCGACTGCGGCATCGTAAGCTGCCTGGGCGAGCCCCAAGCTCTGGGCCGCAACTGCAATCCTGCAGGCGTCGATAGCGCGAAGCGCGACCTTGAAACCCTTGCCTTCCTCGCCAAGAAGATTGGCGGCGGGCACTTTGCAATTGTCAAATACAAGCTCTGCCGTCGACGCAGGGTGCAGTCCCATCTTTTTCTCCAGCTTGCCGACTGAGAATCCGGGAGTGCCCTTGTCGACTATGAAGGCGCTGATGCCCTTGTAGCCGAGCGACTTGTCCCTGGTCGCGAAGGTCACCAGGAAGTCGGCCTCAGCGCCGTTTGTGATGAATATCTTCGTGCCATTGAGGATATAGTAGTCGCCCTCTCTGGCGTACTTCATGTCCAGATTGGCGACATCACTGCCTGCCATGGCCTCAGTGAGTGCGAACGCCGCTGTTGCTCCATCATTCGCCACGCGGGGGATGTATTCCTGCTTCTGTTCTTCGTTGCCGAACATGACGATGGGGCCGATGGCAAGACTCACCGTTTGTGAGTAGATGCTCGAGAGACCGGCTGAACCACGCGCGAGTTCTTCGCAGGCGAGTACGAAAGCAAGGTCGTCGCCGCTGCCACCGTACTCCTCGGGAAGATGAAGTCCGCAGAGCCCCAGTTCGGCCATCTTGCTGACAACGTCGGCAGGGAACTCCTCGGTCTCGTCCCAGGTGGCTGCGTGAGGCGCTACTTCGTTGTCCACGAAGTCGCGCAGCATCGCCTGGAACATCTTCTGTTCCTCGCTCAGCTCGAAGTCGATCTGCTCTCTCCTCCCCCGGCCTCGAATGCCGCCCGTTTTCTATTTCAGTCCGGTTATCTGGCGGGCTATGGTCCAGCGCTGCATCTCAGAAGTGCCCTCAAACAGCTCCATGATTCGCTGGTCGCGGTAGAGGCGCTCAACGGCAAATTCCCTGGTGTAGCCGTAGCCTCCGTGTATCTGGATTGCCTTGTGGCAGATTCGATGTGCGGCTTCGGAGGCGAACAGCTTCGCCATCGCCGGTTCCTTCGCGGATGTCACACCGGTCTTCTGTTGCTGCCACGAAGCCCTGTAGGTGAGCAGTCGCGCCGCATCAAGATCGACCGCCATGTCTGCAATCATGAACTGGATACCCTGGAAACGGGCAATCTCCACTCCGAACTGCTTGCGTTCCTTGGCATAGGCGACTGCGGCATCGTACGCTGCCTGGGCGAGCCCCAGGCTCTGGGCGGCGATCGAAACCCGGCAGGCGTCGATGGCGCGAAGAGCGATCTTGAACCCTTGTCCTTCCTCGCCAAGAAGGTTCGCGGCGGGCACTTTACAGTTGTCAAACACCAGTTCCGCGGCTGTTGCGGGATGCAGGCCCATCTTCTTCTCCAGCTTGCCAACTGAGAAGCCCGGGGTACCATTGTCGATGATGAAGGCGCTGATGCCCTTGTAGCCGAGCGACTTGTCCCTGGTCGCGAAGGTCACCAGGAAGTCGGCCTCAGCACCGTTTGTGATGAAGATCTTCGTGCCATTGAGGATGTAGTAGTCGCCCTCTCTGGCGTACTTCATATCCAGATTGGCGACATCGCTGCCGGCCATGGCCTCGGTAAGTGCGAACGCCACGGTTGCTCCTTCGTTGGCCACGCGGGGTATGTACTTCTGCTTTTGTTCCTCGCTACCGAACATGACGATTGGAGCGATGGCGAGACTCACCGTGGTGATGTAGATGCTGGAAAGACCGCCGGAACCTCGCGCGAGCTCTTCGCAGGCGAGTGCAAATGTCAGGTCGTCGCCGCTGCCACCGTACTCCTCCGGAAGATGGAGCCCGAACAGCCCCAATTCGGCCATCTTCTTTATTGCGTCGGCAGGGAATTCCTCAGTCTCGTCCCACGCGGCGGCGTTGGGAGCCACTTCGTTGTCTACGAAGTCGCGCAACATCGACTGAAACATCTTCTGTTCTTCATTCAGTTCGAAATCCATTTGCTACCTCCTTGTACCGGGGAGCGACCGCATAGCGTTCGCGATGGCAGGGTCAGGGCCGGTGGGTGTTCTGGGAGCTTGGTGCTGACACGTGTCCATCGTGCTGCAAAGCGGCTGTTGCATGGTAGCATGGGCGTGGAGTCACGGCAACGACGGCCTCGGCGGCGTGATAGAAGTGCGAGAGATGAGTCAATTGCTGTCGCGGATTGCCTTCTGCCGGCGCCAGCGCACGGGCTGCCACTTGCCCGCTGAGAACAGCCGTGGAGCTACCAGCTTCCGTATCTCCTCGACGATGAATAGAGCGCCCGAGGCCGCGACCGCGATGCCCCACTGCTCGATGCGGAGCGGTACTGTGTGGAATGCCGTCTGTGCGAATGGCAGGTAGACGATTCCGAGCTGGAGCAGAATCGCGACGGCGATGCTCGCCAGCAGGTAGGGGTTTCTTAGGAGCCCGATTGAGAGCAGCGTGCGCTCGTCGGAACGGGCGTTGAAGGAGCGAAACCATTCGAATGTGACCATCGAGCAGAAGGCCAGGGTGCGTGCCTCATCCAACGGCATGCGGGCCTGAGCCCAGTTGAAGATGATGAAGACGCCTATTCCCATCACGCCCGCGAGAAAAACTATCCTCGCGGTGAGCCCCGGAAAGAGGAGCCCCACACGTGGGTGCCTCGGAGGCTGAGTGAGTTCGTCACCTGCCTTGGGCTCCAGCCCGAGTGGTATGGCGGCCGCCGTGTCCGTAACGAGGTTGACCCAGATTATCTGCACGGCAAGCAGGGGAGCCTTCCCCACCACGGCGACGGAGACGGTGAGAGCGATGAGCTCTCCAATGTTCGTGCTGAGCAGGAAGAAGATGACGTTTCGCAGCCGGGCGAAGATGGCCCTGCCTTCTTCGATGGCTGCAACGACCGATGCAAAGTTGTCGTCTGCGAGAACCATGTCGGAGGCTTCCTTGGCGACGTCGGTACCGGTGATGCCCATGGAGATGCCGATGTCAGACGATTTCAGGGCGGGTGCGTCGTTCACTCCGTCCCCGGTCATTGCCACGATGTGCCCCTGGGACTTGAGCGCGTTTACTATGCGCAACTTGTGAAGAGGCTCGATGCGGGCGAACACCGAGATTCCGCCTATCTCCCTTGCCAGTTCGTCGTCACTCATCTGCTGGAGCTCTCTTCCCTCGACTGCTCTCCCTTCAGGCAGCTGCAGCTCACGTGCTATAGCCGCGGCGGTGATCTTGTGGTCCCCCGTTATCATTACGACTCTGATTCCTGCCCCGGCACACTGCCTGATCGCCCTTCTGGCCTCTTCGCGTGGGGGATCGGCCATTCCCGCGAGGCCCAGGAACGTCAGGTTTCCCTCAATGTCCTTGCACTTCAGCTTGCGTGGCGTTTCGGGGATGTCCATGTACGCAAGAGCGATTACGCGCATTGCCTCGCCCGCCAGCTCCCCGGTGGCCTCCATGACGGTCGACCGCTGCTTCTCGCTGAGACGGACGACCTTCCCCTTGCGGAGGATGCTGCCGCTCATGGACAGGACCCTCTCGGCCGAGCCTTTGACGTAGACTCTGACCGCCTTCTTTTCCTGGTAGCCAACGGCCATGTACTGCTGCTCGCTCTCGAAAGGGACCTCGCACGTGCGGACAAGTCGCCTCTGAAGGTCGTCCTTGTCGATGCCGACCTTGGCAGCCGCGACAACAAGCGCGGCCTCCGTCGGGTCGCCGATGACCTCGTAGCGTCGCCCCTTCTTCACGACCGAGGCATCGTTGCAGAGCGCTCCGGTACGGAGCAGAAGGCCAAGCGCCGAATCGTCCCCGGGTGAGAAGGCCTTGCCGCTCCTCTGCAACTCCCCCTCGGGGCTGTACCCCTCACCTGTCACGTCCACGAACTCGCCATCGGCGTAGAGCCGGCGCACAGTCATCTCATTCATCGTGAGAGTGCCCGTCTTGTCAGTGCAGATGACGGTTGCCGAGCCGAGTGTCTCGACCGCCACGAGGCGTCTGACGACCGCGTTGCGTCGCGCCATCTGGCGCATCCCGATGGCGAGGACGACCGTGACCACGGCTGGAAGTCCTTCCGGTATCGCCGACACGGCGGCAGCAACGGCAACCAGAAATATCTCCAGATGGTCGAGCCCGCGCTGAAGGCCGACGTATACCAGCACGGCAATAATGCCCAGTACGACCGCAACGATGTAGCGGCTGAGGCTTCTGATGCTCTTCTGGATGGGGGTCGGCTCGGGCGGTACCTCCTGCAACGCGGAGGCTATCCTGCCAATCTCGGTGCCTGCGCCCGTTGCGACGACGACGGCAGCGGCCCGGCCGTAGGAGACGATGCTGCCCATGTACACCATGTTGTTCCTGTCCGCCATGGGTGTCGCCTCGGGCAGCTTGTCGGTTTCCTTGTCGACCGGCAGGGATTCGCCGGTCAGGGACGACTCGTTGACCTTGAGGTTGGCCTCCTCGATGATGCGCGCATCGGCCGGTACCCGGTTCCCGCTCTCAAGGAGAATGACGTCCCCGGGAACGAGAGCCTCGGCAGGGATGGACATCACCGTGGCATCGCGTCGCACCTGGGCCTTCGGAGCGGTCATCCTCAGGAGAGCCTCCATCGCCTTCTCGGCCTGTCGCTCCTGCACAAAGCCGATGACTGCGTTGAGAATGAGCACGCCCATGATTACCCCTGCGTCGATGTAATGGGCGACGACGACGGAGATGATGGCGGCTGCGAGAAGAACGTAGATGAGAGGACTGAGGAACTGCCTCAGGAAGAGCACAACCGGAGAGGCCCTCTTCTTCCGCTCAAGCTTGTTTGGGCCGTGCTTGGAGAGAAGGCGCCTGGCGTCACTGGCCGTCAGCCCGAACGCCTTCGAGTCCAGGGCTTCGAGAACCTCGCTGGCTGTCAGCGCGTGCCAGTTCTGGGACACTCAGCTACTATACCATAGCGATTCGTCCCCGGCCTACGTACGGACGAGAGCCTCAGACCTTGCGGTCGTGGGGTATTGACCTTACGCGCCAGCGGTGATACTAGTTTGATAGTAGAAATGCCCGCTCAATCAGAATCCCCCGGAAACAGAACCCGCACAACGTTGCAGCGTGCCGCAGTGCGGCCGTGGCATATCGCCTTGAAGGCAGCACGAGTACGACCCGGCCTTGATTTCTCACCGCTCGCGCTGGTCTACCTATTCGTCTTGCTAATAGCCGCCGGTGCGCTTGTGCTGTCGCTCCCTCCGTGCGCAAAGGATGGGAACGCCACGCGATTCGTCGATGCGCTCTTCACCTCAACCTCGGCCGTCTGCGTCACGGGGCTGGTCGTGGTCGACACGGGAACGCACTGGTCCCTGTTCGGGCAGGCGGTCGTCCTGTTGCTGATTCAGGTGGGCGGATTTGGCTTCATGGCGAGTGCCACGCTCCTGCTGCTCGCCTTCGGCCGGAGAATAGGATTGAGAGAACGACTTCTCGTTGGCGAGAGGATGGGCCTTTCCTCTCCCGGGGGCCTGCTACGACTGATTCGCAACATGGCGCTGTTGACGCTGGCGATGGAGAGTGCCGGGGCACTGGTGCTGTTCTCCCGTTTCGCCGCAGTGGAGGGGGCTGGCCGTGGACTGTGGATGGCAGTGTTCCAGTCGGTGTCGGCATTCAACAACTCGGGGTTCGATGTCTTCGGAGACTTCGCCAGCCTGACCCGGTTGCGCACTGATGCATCCGTTGTGCTGGTGACAGCCGTGTTGCTGGTGGTTGGTGGGCTGAGCTACGTGGTTCTGGCAGACGTCTTTCGGCAGAGACGGTTTGGCCGGCTATCGCTGGATACGAAGCTGGTTCTCGTTGCTTCCCGCGTGCTCGTGGCAGTTGCAGTGCTGGTCTATCTGGTTGCCGAATGGGGCAACCCGGGCACTCTGGGGCCCCTGGCGCTTCCGGAGAAGTTGCTCTGCGTCGCATTCCAATCTGTCACCCCGAGGACCGCTGGATTTACTACTGTCAACATCGGCGCCATGCACGACTACACGCTGCTCTTCACAATGTTCCTCATGTTTGTTGGAGGTGCCGCAGGCTCAACGGCGGGAGGCATCAAGGTCAACACATTCGGCATCCTCGTCGCCGCAGTGGCGAGTACTATCAGGGGGCGGGAACATGCGAGCGTGTACGGCAGAGAGTTCAGCATGCAGCACGTGTATCGCGCACTTGCAGTCGGACTCCTTTCGCTTGGCTTCGTGGGGCTTGTTATCCTGGTACTCACGCTCACGGAGGGAGGTGGAGGACTCGGCGTGGCCTTCGAGGCCGTCTCGGCCTTCGGTACGGTGGGTCTTTCCACCGGTGTGACGCCGACGTTGTCAGTCGCCGGGCGCCTTACAATCATTGTCACTATGTTCATGGGGCGATTGGGGCCTCTCTACGTGGCCCTTGCCCTTGTGCAGGGACAGAGGGTGAGCGGCTTTCGCTATCCCGTTGAGTCGGTCAGAATAGGCTAAGGGGGTTGCCATGAGGAAGCAGGTGGCAGTCATAGGTCTGGGCAGGTTCGGAACCAGCGTTGCACTGACGCTGCACGATGCGGGGAATGAGGTTCTCGCCATCGATATAGACGAGAAGCGTGTTCAAGAAATCTCCTCAAAGGTCACGCATGCCGTCCAGGCAGACGCGACCAATGAGACTGTCTTGACCGAACTGGGAATCGGCGAACTGGAGACGGCGGTGGTGGCGATGGGAGCTGCGATCGAGAGTAGCGTGCTCTGTACAATCCTGCTGCGCAAGCTTGGCGTCCCGTACGTAGTGGCGAGAGCGGACCATGACCTGCACGGAAGCATCCTCGAGAGGATAGGCGCGAACCGGGTTGTCTACCCCGAGCATGAGATGGGCCGTAGGGTCGCCCATGGCGTTGAGCTCCCTGGCGTGCAGGACTACATGCCTCTTGCAAAGGGGTACGGCATATCCAAGCTCACGGCACACAAGTACCTGGTTGGCAGTACGCTTGGCGAGCTCGGCTTCGGCCCGTCGGGCAAGGCAAAGATTGCGGTTCTACTCGTTCGGCGTGGCGACGACATGCTTGTTGCCCCGGACATGGGCGAGAAGGTACAGGTGGGCGACGTGCTCATTCTCAGCGGTCGTGATGACGCTCTGGGGCACTTGCTGGAGCAGGCGCGCAAGCAGCACCCCGAAAAGAACGGCGAAACCTCCTGACTGTTAGTGCAGAGGGCAACACGACACTACCCCTCCTCCCTGGAGAGCGCTCCAATGTCGTCAGCCATCTCTCTGTGAAGGAAATAGCTGATGACAGTACGTATGGCGACTATACCGCCCAGCACGGCTACCTCTTCAAGCGTAGGTTGGACGACCGTTCGAACCACGTCTGCCGCAATCAGGAATTCAAGGCCGAGCAGCAGAGACGACCTGAGTTGCTGCCTGAGGAGCAGCTTGTCCCGCTTGGTGCGCTCATGGCGCAGCGCAACCTCACCGATATCCGGACTCACGCATCATGCCAGGGCCTGGAGGCAAGCAGTTCGAGCAGTGCTACAACGCCCAGGCTGCTGTGGACGGAGTACACGCCAAGTGATCGTGGCGGCTGAGGTGACGCAACAGCCATCAGACAAGGGACAAGGCAGTGCCGCTGATGGAGCAAGTGCAGGCGCGCACAGGGGGACTGCCCTGGGAGATGTCAGCCGATACCAGGTACTTCTCGACCGAAGTGGTGCAGGAGCTCGGCGCCAGAGGCATAGACGTCTACATGCCACCAGGGCCGGATGGGGCACGCGCACAGAATGCTGGAAGCGCCCCGGGGCTGGACACCAACGGGTCTATCGATAGCGGAGAGAATGCGGCGCAAGTTGAGGACGAAACAGGGACGGAAACGGTACGGACTGAGGAAGGAGCTATTCGAGCCGGTTTTCGGCCAGCTCAAATAGGCGAGCGGATGGGCCGATTCCTGCTCAGGGGGAAGGAAAAGGTGGGAGGCGAGTGGCGATACATCTGTACCGGACACAACGTGCTCAAGCTGTTCAGGGCGCGCAATGCCGGGTTGCCCGAAGAGGAGTTCTGGAACCAAGGGGCCGCGGCATAGCCCGGAGACGCGCCTCGCCGCGGCCCCTGTAGACCTCGCTCCGGGCAGAGCAAGACACTTCCGACCGTCACCTCCCGACGGGCAGTCCCGCCAAGAGATGACGACGGAAGATCTGGAACGAACTAGTCAGTCAGGCTTCGAGAGTGTCTTGTCCTCTATCACAGCCTCTGCCGCGTTCTGCTTGACGGACGCGATGCCGATCATCGCATTGTCTTTGCTCGAATAGCCCTGAGATACTGCGATGCATTCTCCGTTCACCGCAACGAGCTTGAATCTGAATTCCCCCGCCACATCGTTGCTAACCTCGAACTTGGCATCCACCTTGTGCCGCCCCAGCTTCGATATATGCTGTTGAACTACACCCAGGTATGACTCATACCCATGATGGGTGTAGTAGCGGTCAAGCAACTCCAGGTCTGTCTCTTTCTGCCACTTGTCAATCTCTTCCAGCCACTTGTCCTTGTCCATACCCGGAGCTTCTTTGAGAACCTCGTCCGACATATTCAGAGTGAATTTCGCTGTCTTCTGGTGCCACTTCAAAGCGGCCCAGGGCACGGCAAACCATTTGTCGCTGATGCCCAGAAAGCCTCCAAATGCGACCAACGCGAATGCAACCAGACCTTCGCGCATGTCGATCACGAAGGTCTGCACCTGACCCAGATCGTCGCCCTTCTTGTTGACCACATCGTACCGTGCCAGCCTGGCACTTGGTACGAACCTTCTCGATTGACTCGTCATGGTATACCTCCTCCCAACTCCTGTTCCCGGCGGCCAGCTGACATGATTGCCAGTGAATTTGGCCGCCGAACCCGTTCAAAGACAAGGAACGGAATAGTAGCGCCTTCTACTTGCATCCGCCCTTCTTGCCCCCGGTCTTGGCTCCTTCACCTTCGCGTGTTCCCGTGGAACTCCTTCTACCCACTCCCTGACCACGCCCATCACGCGGTCCACTCCCAACCGGACCAGTCCCATCTTTCTTTGGCATCTTCTTACCCTCCCTCGTCTCGCCGTCGAGCCCGGTACCCGTGCCTTGGCCTTGTGACACTCAGACATCAATCCAATGTCTGTGTGCCCGACCCGCCACGCGGACTTGAGCTGATACTTGCTCCACCATGACAGCCACCCGGAACGCCTCTTCTTCCCGCACCACTCGTGCGAGACAGGCGTTCCGGAGGCATGGAGCGTTCACTGCGGGACCTATGCCTTGTCGTCTTCCTCGGGCTGCGTGGCCCCGCCACTCGGCGGCCCTATGACGCCCTGCACGCTCAGAATGTGCTGAGCACGATAGTAGTGACGGTCGGCGCT
>CAZQML010000118.1:0-13341 GCA_964594245.1 uncultured Dehalococcoidales bacterium
ATCGATAGCCGGCGGCTTCCCGACGACCACTGTCAATCCCTGCATCTGCTCATCGAAGCCCGCCTTGCTCACATAGCTCAAGGCGCTCACAAGCTCGGCAGTGCAGCCGCTGCATGCGCCCTCTCCCAACACGATATCCACCTGTGGGAACCGCGACCGGAATACGTCGAAGGCTCCCCTGAAGGACTGCCGGCAATCGGCTACGTCTTCACCCACGACATCCACAGCCGAGAGGGCCGCCTGTTTGCCCTCCCTGCCTGTGGCCAGTTGAAGATGCATGATCTGTGCCGGGTCGATTCCCATGAGTGAGGCTCCGACCACATCCACATACACCGGGTCGCTGCCGGCAACGATGAGCCCCATCTCCCGGCTGTCCCCGGGTATCTGCCACGTGCCCTCCATGCCCGTCGTTGCGTCGATGATGGCATAGTGAGGGCCAATGATGGAGTTGAGGTCGGCGATGGCCTGGTCCAACCCCAGCCGATGACTCTTGCGCTTCTCCGCACCCGGCATCGCACCGTTCATGTTCTTCAGTGAGAGAGTGGCATTCGTCCTGAGATGGGTCTTCAGTACCGGAACGCTGATGATGACATCGCTCTCGAGCACCGTCGTAGCTATCTTGATTCTATCCAGGACGAGCGCCCCGGGTATCTCCACCTCCTCCCACGTATCGACGTTGAGGTTGCGCACCTCCACACCCAGACGCCGCCCCACAGCAGCCACTCCGGTCACCACAAGCGCATCGTCGGTCGGGTATCCTTCCGAGTCATAGCCTGCCATCGCGCCTTCGGCGATGACGACAGACGCAGGACTCCTCTCCAGCACGAGCTTCGCAACCGCCGCAACGACACCCGCATCCGTCACAAAGCCGCTCCCTCGGGGAGCAGCCTTGCACAGATTCGGCTTGATAAGTACACGCGAACCCGCGGCAACACGCTGCTCGAAGCCTCCGGCAAGGGCGACAGCATCGCGGACAGCGGATTCAACGTCTCCGCCCTGGACTCTGCTGATAGCGACTTTGTTGGACATCGAGATTGCCTCCTTGGTGGTCCCTGATGCGCTTCAGCCGCACCGGCCTAAGTGGCGCACACCACTGTAACAGACCGAAATCACTTCACGTTCCCCGCGTCACTCTGCTCTACTGCACAGGGTCCTGCGGGACCCTCGCGGACCGCGTCCATACTGAGCCGCCCCGGGCAGAGGAGCTTCAAACGGCCTTGCGAACCCCACGAAGGGTACTGGAGCCGGCGACGTACGAGATTTCCGCGGAAGGATAGCCTGCAGGGACAAGAAATCAGGCAGGTCTTCTTTCCCGGCAGCCTGCGACCTCTCCGTTGCCCGCTCGACAAGGTAAGCATAGATGCGTATAGTGCTGGTAATTAGACCTACGCAAGGATGACCTTTGGCCGCCAAGATTGCGATTCTGCTGGCAGATGACCATGCCCTGTTCCGCCAGGGCCTGAGACGCCTCATTGAAGAGGAGCCGGACATGGAGGTTGTTGCCGAAGCGGAGGACGGCCTGCAGGCAGTCCAGTTGGCAACTCAGCACAAGCCCGCGGTTGCCGTTCTCGACATCTCCATGCCGCACCTTGACGGCATCGAGGCCGGCCGCCGCATTATCGCGGCCTCGCCTTCCACGAGAATCCTTCTGCTGAGTGCATATGACAGCGCGGACTACGTCAAGAGAGCGCTGCATTCAGGGGCATCGGGCTATCTGCTGAAGAAGGTCGACATGACTACACTGGCCGGAAGCATCCGGCTGGTTTCCTCAGGCGAACTCGTGATAGACACAGCCCCGACAGGGAGGCTGCTCCAGATACTCATGGGGGAAGAGACGCGAAGCCATGCCGGCGCCGGGAAGCTGAACCCCCGGGAGATGGAGGTCCTGCGCCAGGTATCTGCGGGCAAGACGAACAGGGAGGTCGCAACAGAGCTCGGCATCAGCGAGCGGACGGTACAGGCACACATGTTGAACATCTTCAAGAAACTGGAGGTCTCCAGCAGGACGATGGCCGTGCTGCACGCGCTTCGACAGGGCTGGGTGGCGCTCGATGACTTGCCATAGCAACTTTGTGCCGGCAATACCTGCGAACCCTGAGACCGAACGGTCCTGCGGTTCCGGCCCGCGGCGGCGCAGACGCAGGCTCACCCGGTCGTTCCGGGATTTCACCCTGGCCGGCCTTTGTGGCGGCAACGGCTCACAGCCCGGCGGCGCCGGGACCACGAACAGGCGGATGGGACAGTGGCAGTGAGAGAAGATGGACCGCTGGATTTCTTCGAGGGCGCTCAGTGCCCCTTGTTCCTGCTGGACACAGAGGGGCGGATACTGCGCGCCAATCGACGCTCGGTCACTCTGACAGGCTTTTCGAAAGCGAAGCTCGAGAGCGGTGACATCCGAAGTCTCATAGTCCCCTTCCCCTGGGACGAGATGATGGAACAGCTCCGCAGGGAGAGAGACTGTGCCAAAACCGTGCGTACTCCAGGCCAGCTCGCATCAAGGCGCGGCAACCCAATTCAAGTTGAAGTCGTAGCAAGGCGCGTTGATTCAGGGGCCGACGAGCCTGCGATGCTCGTACTCGCTCACGATATCCGCGAGGAGCACGCGCTTCGAAACCGTCTACGAGACCGCGTGCGGCGGGCGGCGTCCGGTCGGGAACTCGAGAGGAAGCGAATCGCCCGGGCACTGCATGACCATACCATCCAGGGACTTCTCGCGACGGTGATGACGATTGAGGAGCTACTCAAGAGGGAGCGGCGGACTCTGACACCACTCGCGCAGGATACCTTGCGGCAACTGCGAGAGGAGTTGTCGCTAGCCGTCGAGGCCATACGTGACATGATTGGCTGCCTTCGAGCAGACGAGCTCGAGAGCGGCGGTCTCGTCCCGGCGCTGAAGTCGCTGTCGAGCCGTACACGCGGGCCGACGCGCGACGTCGCCTTCCAGGTACAGGACGCCCTGCCCGAACTCACGCGCGAGTCCGAGTTCCTCCTCTACAGGATAGCGCAGGAGGCTCTCCAGAACATCGCGCGCCACTCGCAGGCAACGGCCGTGCGCGTGCAACTCGAGGCAGAAGGTAAGTGGCTCGCGCTGACCGTGTCCGACAACGGCGTGGGCTTCGATGCTCCGGACAGCGAGAGAGCTGCTGCTCATCTGGGAGCCCTCGGACTGCAGGGCATGTACGAGCGAGCCTCACTGCTGGGTGGAGTCCTCCAACTGACGTCGCAGCCGGATTCAGGCACCACCGTCAGCCTTTGCGTGCCGCTATCCGTCGTAGCGGCGGGCCCGACATGCGGTGGAGGCGTGCCGCACCGGGCTATGGCACCCCGCGGGACACATATCGATCCAACTTCCCACACCGCCTCGGGCTCGGCGGACGACTGCAACCACTGATGGCATCCCGCATCCGGCGCTCAGGGCCTCCACGCACTTGCGGTGCTCCAGGTGCACACAATCTGCGCTTCGCCACCGACCACACAGCTCTCTCGATGCGCAGGACCTGCCGCCGGTGTCCCACATGGACACCTCTCACCTCCATCGACCTTCACCACAGACGGCAGTCCGGTTCTCCAGCGCGGAATTGGCCTATGCCAATACGCCTAGTCGCTACGCATAAAATATGACGCTCTCTACGCCTGTTCGCGGATTGTGCATGCAAACGTAGCACTCTACACTCGTAGGTGCCCGGGAAGTTTGCACCTGATCCACACGCAAGAAACCTGCCAACACATCCGAAGGGGCTGGGGCAGGCCTCCATTAACGGAGGTGCCGGCACCCGGAGAGATGATGAAATATAAGGCTTAGGAGGAAGAAACAAGTGACAGTAGCCGATGTGAAGAAGCAGAACCGTGTGAGGGCCCGCAAGATAGAAAGGCATCTTCGCCCCGCTTCACTTCCTGTGGGGGTCAAGTTCTGGAAGAAGGGAGACAAGATTCCGCCAGAGGCAGGTCATAAACCCAGCACGAAGTTCACCTGGTGCGAGTACGTCTCTTTCATCAGGAACAACGGCGCGGACGATAGGGAGGTACTCCTGATTAGACTCGAGGACGTGACATGCACCGCGGCGACGGCTCTCCTTGGACTGGAGCCAATGTCCGAATCGCTGAAAAAGGGCGAACTCCTTGGAGAGATCCACTTCGAGACAAAAGAGTTGGCCGCCAGCGCATTTGCCACAACTCCCAGGGTCCCCTTCAGCACGGAGGCGATCACAATTGGCGCACTCGAGGATTTCCCAGTTGAGCCAGACGTTATAGTAATGGCCATAACGCCAGGTCAAACGAACAAGGTCTGCGATGGAGCGATGTGGTACACGGGAGGCTCGTTCAAGCTCCAGTATGCCAACGGCTGTGGCATATGCGGAAACGCCACCGCCGAGCCGTTGACATCCGACCAGTTGGTCACAATTGCCTTCTGTTGCCACGGCGCACGCCGCTGGGGTGGCTTCCAGGATGACGAGCTGGCATGTGGCGTACGCATTGAAAACTTCGATGCCTGGATTCAGGGCATGGAGAACACATGGCTGACGGGGCACTCATACCCCATCGCCCACCAGTTGGCCTCCCCCAACAAGGAGACACACCACACGAGGATACCGGGAAAGAGCTACGCCGAACGCTATCCCTACGATGTGACCTAGTCACTACCGGGAGATTGTGGAATACCAGAACATGAAAGCCATTCCCTGCAAGGGCTCATGGAGAGTTACGGCTCGGAAGGCATTGTCATGACTAGTGGTTCGCTCAGCACTGAGAGGAGCCAGTGGAGCTGGCGAATGTGACTCGAATGAACCAGGGAGATACGTCTCTTATGTTGTTGAAAAAAGGAGGATGGAAGATGAAACGACAATTCTGGCTACTCCTGTTGGTTGGCGCCCTTGTCGGGGCCCTGTTGGCAACGGCCTGTGCACCGGAGGCCGCCGCGCCTGCGGAGGAAGAGGAAGCAGCGCCGGTGGAAGAAGAGGAAGAAGAGGCCGAGCCCGCGGCGCCTGCCGCGGAGACCTACACCTGGGCCCTCCAGTCAATCTGGCCCGCCGGCTTTCAATCTCACCAAGAGTGCGAAAAGATGTGCGATAGGATCAATGTAGCGAGCGGCGGCCGCCTCGATATAACACTTCATCCCGGTGGCGCGATTGTGCCGGCCTACGAGATTCTCGACGCAGTCGATGCGGGCGCGGTAGATGGCGAGGTCTCGGGCATCTCGTCGCAGTTCGGCAAGTTCGCGACTGCGATGTTCTTCGACAAGTACCCCGCCGGACCAAGTGCCTACGAGACCTACGTCTGGCTCTATCAGGCTGGCGGCATGGAACTCTGGCAGGAGCTCTACGACATGAACAACATCAACGTCCATGTAGTGGGAGTTATAGGTGCCAGCGCGGCGGAGAACTTCGGCTGGTTCGACAAGCCGATCACGTCCCTGAAGGACTTCAAGGGCTTGAAGTTCCGGACTCAGGGCACCTGGGGTGACGTTCTCACTTCACTCGGAGCCTCCGTTGTTACAATGCCCGGTGGTGAGGTCTACGAGTCGGCGCAGCGCGGCGTCATCGATGCCTTCGAGTACTCAACTCCAGCGGTCGACCTCACGGCCGGATTCCCCGAGATCAGGAAGGTCATGATGGAGCCAGGAATCCATGCTCCAACAGCCATCTACGATCTCATCGTCAACAAAGACAGATGGAACGAGCTTCCCGCTGACCTCCAGGAGCTGGTACTGCTTGGCTGTGAGGCAGGAGCTATGGATGTCCTTGCGGCCACAGACTACGCAGACGGGATCGCCTATCAGGAAATCGTCGACATGGGTATCGACGTTGAGCGTTTGCCGGACGAAGTCATTGCAGAGATCGTCGTTGTCGCGAACGAGTTCTGGGATGAGATGGCGAAAGACGACCCGTTCTTCGCAGAGGTACTGAAGTCGCAACGTGATTTCCTGCGCGGCTTCCGCGCCATGCAGGACCTCAAGCAACCCAATCCGGCGCTCCTCAACTGGCCTCAATAAGAAGAGAGACAGGGCAAGAGCAATCCGGAGCTAGCAGGCCGCAGGAGGCCACTTGTCGTGGCCTCCTGCGCAACTTGTGCCAACGGGTCAGCTGTCGGCATATTGGGCCGTGCGCGGAGGTGTGCTGCAGGAAGCGGAGGGGCCACGGCAGCCGTGTGCGCACGGTGTCTTCTGCCCAGGGAGGATATATGAAACAACTCAGATGGTTCGTAAGAACCGTCGGTTCCATTAGCGAGTGGACTGGAACGCACATATGCTTCCTGGCATTCGTACTCGTATTCACTATCACCATCGACGTCTTCTTGCGGTACTTGTTCAATGCACCCACGAAGTGGTCCTATGACGTCACGTACATGATTGGAGGCACGCTCTTTCTGATGAGTATCTCCTATGTGCTTCTGCTCGGAGGGCACGTCAGCATTGACATTCTGCGAAAGAGGCTCCCACCGAAGGTTGGGCTCAGCATAGACATATTGCTACATCTCCTGCTCTTCTTCCCCCTTATTGGCGTGCTCTTCTACGTGGGTACCACCCACGCGATCACTTCCATCATCCAGAGAGAGCTGTCCAACGTTGGATTCTGGAGACCACCTCTTTACCCCTTCAGGACAATGATTCCGGTGGCGTTCCTCATCGTGCTACTCCAGGGTTTGGCGCACTTCATCGTTGACGTCTGCAAACTGGCAGGGAAGTGGGAGGAAGCATGATTGACTTCAGCCCAGAGCAACTGACCATCGTCATGTTCAGCCTGCTGATCCTACTAGTCTTGCTCGGCTATCCTCTCGCATTCGTTCTCGGCGGTGTCGGACTGGGAATCGGCTTCCTTATGATGGGTCCTCCCATGTTTGAGATCGCCTATCTGCGCATGTTCGGCGCAATCACCGAGTACACGTTCCTGGCAGTCCCCCTCTTCGTCCTCATGGGACTCATGATGGAGCGTTCGGGAGTGTCCGACGGCCTGTTCGATGCGCTCCATCTCTGGCTGGGCAAGTTCAGGGGCGGTCTTGCCATCGCCACAGTCCTGCTGGGCACGCTGGTCGCCGCCACAGTCGGCGTAATCGCGGCCTCTGTGACCATGCTCGGCCTCATCGCAATACCTGCGATGCTCAAGCACGGCTACAATAAGGAGCTTGCTGCAGGCGCCGTGTGTGCAGGTGGTTCGCTCGGCATCCTCATACCGCCCAGCGTCATGCTGGTGTTGTACGGGCCGATGGCGAGCATCTCGGTAGGCAAGCTCTTCATGGCTGCCTTCATACCCGGGTTCATGTTGTCGGCACTGTACTGCACCTACATCGCCGTCCTGTGTCTAATCAAGCCGAAGCTGGCCCCGGCGGCCGCTGAGGAGTCGCGAGCAGTACCGTTCATGGTGAAGACGAAGATGCTCGTGGTCTCCCTGTTTCCACCAGTACTTCTTATACTCGCGGTACTCGGCTCTATCTTTTTCGGCGTGGCTGCTCCGACAGAGGCAGCCGCGGTGGGCGCGCTCGCCTCCATGCTCATGTGCATGGCCTACAGGAAGCTGACTTTCAGCATACTGTGGGATTCACTGCGCGGGACAGCACGCGTTGCTGGAATGGCCTTCATGGTGGTTATCGGCGCCGCCATCTTCACCGCTGTGTTCATCAAGGGTGGAGGCACCAACGTGGTGTCAGCCCTCATTCTAGGTGCTCCAGGAGGACGATGGGGCGCTTTCGTCCTCGTGATGGTGATTGCCTTCATACTCGGCATGTTCATCGATTGGATAGGAATCATCCTTGTCATGATTCCGATTCTGGCGCCGGTCGGTTTGGCGCTCGGCTTCGAGCCTCTATGGTTCGCGATGATGCTGATTGTCAATCTCCAGCTGTCATTTATCACGCCACCTCTCGCTTACGCGATCTTCTTCTGCCAGGGTACACTGAAACCTGAGATGGAAATGGACACGGGCCACATCATCCGTGGCGTGTTGCCGTATATCGGATTGATTTCAATCGGACTGCTTCTCATGATCAGGTTCCCGCAGATAGCGCTCTGGCTGCCCAGCAAGATGGTTTCCTAGCAGCCGGACTCACGCGTGCAATCAGTCTACGCGCGGGCGACGGAGTTGACCGTCGCCCGCGCCGTCTGTAGTGCCAAAGCCATCAGAGTTGAATCCATCTCCCGGATACCCCACCATGTCGCCATCAACCGGGGAGCGGTCCTTCGAGCCAAGCGGCTGAACCCCCTCCTGCCACAGGGGCCCCATCCTGAATCACAAGCCTAAGCCACAGTCCCGCAGCCCTTTGCGGCATCATGTGCCATCCGGGGGAGTCGGCGGTACTCGAAGCGGGGCGGCATTCGGAAGACACGCCGATGGAGAGCAGTCGCTTCCCGGTGCCTCTTCATCGAGAGCACATGCTATTCGTCTGCCTCGATCTCACGAATAGAACTCCCGACGCGGCATCGGGATGCGGCGGGAGCGTATGCTACGGGACTAGTCGTCCGTGGAGGCTTCCTCGGGCATGCTCGGCTCATGTCCGTGCATGCGGAGTTGACGCTGGGCCTGGCGCCCTTCTGCTGTGAGCTTCCGCAGGCCATGGATTTCCCACGGAGCGACACTGTCGTCGTCGAGCCGCCGCTCGGCCGCGAGGCCCGCCTTGACCTTCTTCTGGAGAGCTGCGGCGTCAGGGTGGCCGGTACTGTGCGGACCCTGTCCCGGTCCCTTCTCTACCTCGTCGACCATCTCGTCCCTCCTCGCCGGGGCAGCCTGGCCCCGGGCTTCGGGATGCTTCCCGGCGGAGCATATCACAGGGTGCTCAGGTACGCGAGCCAGTATCGCCAACTCGCGGTAGGCCCTCCGGTGGGCAACGGCTCTCTTCCTCCGGGAGGATGGACAGCCCTGGGACTGCGTCGGCTGCAGGCCCGACGTCAGGGCTAGCGCAGGGACCAGGGAAGGGCGCCGAGGAACGCGAACAGGCCCACCGTGGCAATGTACTTGAGGGCGATGAACTGGCCGGGGTGCAGGATACCGGGAGACGATGCGACGGCTGTCAGCGTGCCGTCCAGCAGCCCGACCACCAGGCCAACGATGACGCCGATGGCGAGGCCCTGCGGGATGCGCTTGACGTTGCAGAGTCCCCACGACCCACCTCCAGCGAGCAGTCCAAAGCCACCATAGAGCCAGAGGCGGACGCCTTCCGGGGCAACGAAGTCTATGACAAGGGCTGCAACCAGCCCGAGTACACCCCAGATAACGCCGGCTCGCAATAGCATATGTGGAACTCCTCCCCGGACTCCCTCCCCACGCACGGGACTCCACCAATCCCTGCATCCACCGGCGGCTCTCTTGCCGCTGAAACGACTCCGGCGCGCGAGGAGCAGAAACCACGCCGACTATAGCCACGGGCAGGGGTAGTGTCAAGGGCAGAAGAGAAATATCGTGTCCGAGCCGTCAAGGCAGCAACGTATCTACGTCACCGGTTGACTCTGCACCCGCGCGGAACTAGATTGGACGATAGCTCACTACCTCCACCCACACACCACATCCATAGATTCGAGGGGGCCCATCCTCTTCTCCCGACACGACGTGAGGTACGACACAGTGTCCTGCAGGTGGAATTCCGGTCAATTCTCACCTCCCACAACACCTTGGCCAGGAGCTATCGTCGTCTTCATCATCGGGGGGCGTCTCCACAACCACCTCGAACAGCGTGTCCTCCCCGGCGGCGGTCCTCTCGTACGACTCCACCAGCTCTGAAAACGATATGCTGATCATGTTGCCGGCTACGCCGTAGGGCAACATGCCCTGCGGGAAGCTCGCGCTCTCCTCGTCGTCAGCATCGCCGGTCAACAGGTCGAACATGGTCGAGCACGAGTGGCAGACCAGCGTAGTCCCGCCATGCGAGAGCCCCTGCGAGCCACATGAGGGGCAGACCGCCGCACGCACGTAGAAGCTGCCATCAAGCATGTAGCCGAGGTAGTCCAACTCTTCATCCTCCACCGGCAGGATGAAATGCACGTGACCGGCGTTCTTCACTATATCGAGAGGGATGGTCACGGTGTCCCCGTTCACGTCCGGTTCGACCCACGCATGCGCCACCCGGGTGGGTGGCGCAGCAGGCGCAGGCTCTTCGGCCTCTCCTGGCTGGTAGAGGTCAGCGGCTGGCAGCGCCTCGCCCACCACGACGCCTCCAACGTCGGCTTCCTGTGTGCCTGCAGGCGCCTCGGCCACATCGTGCGGGGCCGTGCACGCGACACCAAGCCCAAGAAGCAACAGGACGGCATAAACAAGTCCGAGTTTCATCATCTCTTAATGCCGCTGTTCCATCTAGCAGATGCGGCACCGGTGACCAGGCTGCGTTGCGGTCTAAGAGCAGTCGGGGCACACGAGCCGGCCTCAGCCCCGTCGTCGGTCTTCATGAGATCAGCCAGGGTCCTCGACCCGAGGATTGAGTCCATCGCCTCCGCCATCTCCACCCACAGACCGCGTGTCGCACAGGAACCGGAGCGAAGGCAGATGTCCGGCTGGAGAACGCAGTCGACCGCCGCCAGCGGCCCTTCGAGGAGGCTCACTATCTCGCTCAGAAGTATCCTGTCCGGCTCTCTCAGCAGCGAGACTCCTCCGCCTGCTCCGCGTGTGCTGCGCAGGATGCGGCCGGCGATGAGCGGCCCGACTATGTGTTCGAGGTAGGAGAGAGAGACCTCCTGGCGCTCGGCGATATCCCTGAGCCGCACGGGCGCGCCACTGTGCAGGGCTATGTCCAGCAGGGCTCTCATGCCATAGCGGGTTCGGGTGCTGAGCTTCATGACCGCCTCCTTTGTTGAGTATGTTGACCGATTTTGTCAAGACTAACGCGCACGCTATCTCCCGTCAATTTCCTGTCTTGGTGATTCCGACGTCCGTCCGGGCTGCCGCTCCTGCATCGGGCGGCAGCAACACTCCCGGTTCCCTACCCGGCTATGGGCTCCTCGCCGAAGGGGCGCACCGGCTCCTCCAACGGAAGCAGGGCTGTTTCCCATCTCGACTCCAGGCACAACATGCCGGAGACGAGACCTTCATGCTCGCGGAAATGCGGGTCCCGTGTCACCAATGCCATCGGCGTGGTGAAGAGCGCGAACAGCAACATCGTTAGAGCGTCCACATTCGCCTCCAAACTGGCCCCGGGATGAAGCCCGGCCGACCGAAACGCATCCCCATCTCTCTCCGAGTCAACGGGACCCGGTTCGGGACATGCCGTGCTCCTCCATTGGGCCCGCGAGAATGCTAGCAGAGGAATGTGAAGAACTCGTGAAACTTGAGCGCGACTTCGTGTACTAGTGATGAACGGGCAGGCCTCCACGGACAGCGAGACCGTAATGCGTAGCGCGGACCGCAGATGCACCCCCCACATCAGTTGCAGAACCAGTTGACCCTGAGCGCGGTCAGCACAGATGTGCTGCGCACGTCATCCGCCAATCAGCTCGCTGACGTACCCAATTGGCCCATTCCTGCGGCCTCAGCAACCTTGCGGTAGTGATAGCCCTGGATGGAGAAGGTGATGTAGAGTGGGAAGCAACGCGGCTTGTTGCGCAGCGTCCAGACGAACAAGCGCCAGAAATCGGTCCGTCCGCCCTGCCGGACTCCGACGGTCCACATACACCTCAGCAGCGCACTGATGTAGCGCGGGCTGTAGCTGCTCCTACGTGTACCACGCGGTCGATACTCCCGAAGGAAGGTAAGGACACGCTCATAGTATTCCTGGGGCGAGTAGATGGCACTCACAACCTGCCGGTAGCCGGCAGTCAACCTCTCAAGACCCATCCTGGGAACGATGTTGGTCGAGCCATCGGTGTTGTTCCCGGTTCCCCCGTACAGTAGCCGCCCTTCGGCGTTCATGCGTTTGTAGAGTCCGGTTCCCGGCGGCGCCATCAGAACACCCACCATCGCCGTGACAATGCCGCTCCTCTGGATGAAGTTAATCTGGCTGCGAAAGATTGACGGCGGATCACCGTCAAACCCGACGATGAAGCCGCCGTGGACCTGCATGCCATGATGCTGGATGGTCTTGACAGCCGCGAGGAGGTCGCGCCCCTTGTTCGGCATCTTGTTGCACTCGACGAGGCTCTCCTCGTTCGGGCTCTCGATGCCAACGAAGACGGCATCAAAGCCGGCCTCGCTCATCAAACGCATCAGCGCCTCATCGTCGGCGAGGTTGATGGAGGCCTCGGTAACAAATGAGAAGCAGCAATCCCTCTCTTTGTTCCAACTGATGATGGCGGGCAGTATCTCCGACTTCAGCTTCTTCTTGTTGCCAATGAAGTTGTCATCCGTGAAGAAGACTGTGCCGCGCCAGCCGTGGCCGTACAAAGCATCGAGTTCCGCTATCACCTGCTCAGGGCTCTTTGTGCGGGGGACATGGCCGTTCATGACAACGATGTCGCAGAACTCACAGTTGAACGGGCATCCGCGGGAGTACTGCAGGCTCATCATCTCGTAGTGGCGATTGTTGACCAGCGACCACAGTGGCACCGGACTCCCGGCGATGTCCGGCCTGTCCTCGGACTCGTAGATGTGTGCGACGCAGCCGTCCTGGATATCCTGCACAAGGCGTGGCAGCATGTCTTCCGACTCGCCGAAGACGAGGTGGTCGACATCGTCGAAACCGAAGGACTCGTAGCCTCGTCTGAACAGGGGACCACCGGCGACCACACGTGCGTGGAATTCCTTGCACCGGTTGATGACCTCCCTGGCCGAGTCCTGCTGCACCACCATAGCGCTGATGAAGACGTAGTCGGCCCACTTCAGGTCGCGGTCGGACAGCTTCGTCGCATTCATATCGACGAGCTTCTTGTCCCACTCGTCGGGAAGCATCGCGGCCACTGTCAGGAGTCCGAGAGGAGGGAACGCTGCCCTACGTGAAACGAACTTGAGCGCATGCTTGAAGCTCCAGAAGGTCTCTGGAATCTGGGGGTACACAAGGAGCACATTCATCGCAATCCTCCCTTTCCACCTTGACCAGACGATATGCGTGCCCTGCCGGAGAGAATTGGGAGAAGAGCAGGTCGGCTCTTCGGAATATGCTACCACAACACAGAAGCGATGTGTGCACCCTCTTCTTGCACTTTCTTCAACTATAGTGTCGAACCCTGCAGAATGCTGCAGGCAAGCGGGAGGAAATGGTCGCATCCAGCCCGGCTCGTGACGGCGCACGCGCAGACCTGAAGTCTGGCACAGAGATCATCTCCTGGCCGGAATACGAAACCGCTTACGCCATCATGTAGTCAAGGGGGAGTGACACGTCAAGACTGGGAAGCCCCGCAGACGTGCTGCCCGCGGGGCGTGTTGTGCGCATTTGGAGAGAGGGAGCTACTTCGTAGTGGACACTCCGAGCGCTCTCAGCAGATTGTCGCCAAGG
>CAZQML010000119.1:0-3142 GCA_964594245.1 uncultured Dehalococcoidales bacterium
TGGAGTTGATACAACATCGGCGAACGCGGCCCGAAGTAGAATGGCACGTAATCGTGCAACACCCCTTGTGGACCACACTCCAAGCGTTGGGCGCTCCTGACCTGCTGGATGGTCACGTTGTGTATAGGGCGATAGGGCAATGCATCATTCGGTGTGCAATTGGAGGCGTGGAGCATACCACGCTTGAGGAGAGTGGCCAGGTTTTCCACATGAGTCAAGCGGAAGATTGGAGTTGGAAGCGGTGTTCTCAGTTGGACACCTCCTCATGTCCTCCGTGACATATCTCGCCTAGCTGGATGGTAACTGATTGTAACCATGAAGTGCAACGCAGGGTCTTGTCACAAGTGATGTGGTACGACACTGCGAGCATCAGGATGGACACCATATTTGTCTCTCCTGTGCTGAAGCTAAGGTCAGGCAATCAGTGGCCGCCAAGGCTCACTGAGCGTCGAGTCCGAACGTGATGGCTAGCCGGGCATGGTGTCCCTGGAATGCGCCCGAATTCCGTCGTTCCTCTCTTGCCTCAAACCCCACAATGCTGCGAAGTAGCTTCGCGTCCACTCATTGGCTGCCTTCCGGTTGGCGCAGTAGACAATACGCAGCGTTGGGTGCAGGGCATGTAGCTCCGCGATGGCTTTGGCGCAGAAGCTCGGACCATAGTGGTGAACCTTCTTTGGGTTCAGGAAGTCTGCGTACGACGCTTCAATCACCAGGGCATGGTTCTGCCGGGCAGCCAACTCGGCAAGTCTCTGGTGAAGCACCGGCATAACCCCAAAGTCGGCAAGCACGTTATCGAATGTCTTGCGCTCCACGACCGCCAGCATCGCATCGTCATCCATGAGTGCATAGTCCCCACAGGCAAGCGCTGCGCGCTCGGTCACCACGCCGGGGAAGCGCCAGGGGTACTTCTCGTTGCTGTCCATGCGAACGACCATCTCGGAGTCGGCGCTACGTGACACAAGCTTGAACGCGGGGCGGTGTTGCTGCATGGCCCGCTGGGTGAGCCAGAAGACCTGCTCATAGCTCTCCCCTGGCCTGCCCTTGTATGACTTCTCCAGGAAGAGGAAGTCGCAACGCTTGTATCGGGCGCGGTCCAGTATCACAGAGATGCGACGGCCGCGCTCATTGAAGGCAGTGATATCCACTCGCTCGACTTCCGCCAGTTCCTCATCCGGTTCCGGCGATTGCACTTCGCGCAGACAGAAGAGGTGCCTACCAGCGGCGGGCCAGCGGTCCTGAGTGCGGAGCACCAGCCATGGTGCGCCATCCCGGATGATCTGAAGGCGATAGGGGAAGCGGTTGTTCGCAGTTCGCTCGAGAATCCAGGTTCCTGCGGCCATCCCCACAATTTGTAGCACGTTGAAGGCCACTCTGTCAGTATTCCGATGGCCGGACCCCTCTCACCAGCGCAGGAAGCAGACATGTCGCTCATCGCGTCTATCGGCGTCCCGAGTCAGTCTGACGTGAAACGGCGAAACACGAGGATGCCATACTCAATTCACCTGGACTTCGCAGGTTTGGGGCCAGGCGTGTTGCGTCTCAGGCAGCGCCCAAGCTGGCTCTCAACCATGTCGACAAACGCAGGCCCGCCCAGAGGGCGGCCGGTGCGTTCGTGTCTGCGCAAGGCCCCTACGTCACCGGATGAAGTCTCCTGCTCCAGAAACGCCCCCCAGTCGGCACCTGCCAGATCGAGCAGCGGGCTGACGTTCACAATCCCGTCTGTAGCGCCATCGATATGCGCGCGTGCACTGCTCCAGCGCCATTCGGCAGGATGAGCAGCCAGCTTCGCCCTCACGGGATTCCTTTCGATGTAGCGGATGCAGGACAGCAGGTAGTGCTCGTCCATCACGTACGAAGCGAAGCGCCCCTGCCACAGGTGTCCCCGCCATCCTTCGCGGAAGTTGATGCGCCGGGAATACCTGAGGTGCGCCTTCCCAATCGCGAGAGCAAGTGACTCTTCGTTCTCGGGAACCACAATCAAGTGGACGTGGTTTGGCATGAGGCAGTAGCCCCAGAGGTCAACCGCGTACTCTGTGCACCACTCGCAGATGAACTCGAGGTAGGACCGATAGTCGTCGTCGGAGAAGAAGGTCTGCTGCCGGCGATTGCCGCGCTGGGTCACGTGGTGAGGGTAACCAGGCGCAACGGCTCTTGCTATCCTCGGCACAATACCAGGGATGATGGGCGCTGGCACAACGCGCTGTCAAGACATGGCGCCTTATGTAACTGTTGGGACACCACACTTATCTCCGCTGTCACAAAGCTATGAAGACGACTGCAGGCTGTCGGAAGGACGGTTCAAGACCGATTTTGAACGTGAGACCGAATTAAGTGTGGTGTCCCCGGAATTCCGGAATTCCCAAGCTAGGACTATGCAATCGGTGCCCACCAGGGCTCACTCAGCGCCGATTCCGAGCGTGAGAATGAATCAAGTGTGGTGTCCCCGCAGTTCCACGGTGTAGTATCCCCTGGCTGTGGTGCCAAATAGGGTGTAGAGTGAGCACTCTCGTCCCAAGGGTGGAGGTGATGAACATGGAGTATGCCATTGGCGCATTGGTGGGACTCGCCGTTGGATCTGCAATCGCCTGGGCGATTGTAGCCGGCCGAATGCGCGACAAGTTGGCTTCGGAGCAGGCGGCGCGCGTCGCCGCCGAGACTCGCGTGTCTGAGACTGAGAAGCGCCTCGAAGAACAGAAGCAATTGCTCGGTGATGCAAGGACACAGCTATCGGAAACGTTTAAGGCACTTGCCGGCGATACTCTCAGGGAGAGCAACACTGAGTTCCTCAGGCTCGCTCAGAAGACCCTGGACGCGACTCTCGCGGAGGCCAGGGGGGACCTGGGCAAGCGCGAAGAGGCAATCAAGGGATTGGTCAGCCCACTTAGTGAAAACTTGAAGAAGTACGAAGAACGTGTCGCCGCGATTGAGAAGAGTCGGCAAGAAGCCTACGGTGGATTGGAGCAGTATCTGAAGACTCTGACGCAGTCCAATGCCCAACTGCAGAGAGAGACCGCCAATCTCGTGACAGCTTTGCGCAGGCCGCAAGTCCGGGGACGCTGGGGCGAAATGACGCTGAAGCGTGTTGTGGAACTTGCTGGACTCGTTGAGCACTGCGACTTCGCCGAGCAAGTCGCCGTCAACT
>CAZQML010000120.1:0-6925 GCA_964594245.1 uncultured Dehalococcoidales bacterium
GCGATTATCTCTGGTCCGATGCCATCGCCTTCACCTACTGCAATGCTGCCTTTCATGTGTGCTGCTCCCTTCTCTATCTCGGATACCTGCCGGGCGGGTGGAACAGTCGAGGGTCCGCTGTGCCAACTCCAAGGGTGATGATAGACCTGTCGTCCATGGCTCGTCCAGCCTCGCCACGCGGGGTGGTGCACCGTGCGCATCCGGCCTACCGGGGCACGACCATCGCACTCTGCTATAGTCCGTGCAGGCCCGTCCTGGAGAGATTTGCCACCCCCGGCTGAGCGGCCCATCGGGCAGCAGCGCGATGTCTGCCGTACGAGACTGTGGCAGAAGGCGCGAAGGAGAGAGCGCATGTCCAGCATATTCAACTACACCATCAGACCTGTCAGCGTGGGAGTACTGACCATCTCCAAGTCTCACCTTGTTTTTGGCGTTGGATACGGGGAGATGATCGATAGCGTTGTCCTTATGTGGTACGTCGAGGGCGCAGGGCGACGTATTCTGGTGGACACCGGCTGTTGCGACGCTGAGTCGTCTGCCAGGAACCACTATCCCCTGAGGCGGTCTCCCGACGAAGAGCCCGCGCGGGCGCTGGCCGGCATCGGCGTTGACCCGCTTGAGATCGATACGGTTGTGTGCACGCACCTTCACTGGGACCACTGTTACAACCATGAGTTGTTCACAAAGGCCAGGTTCTACGTCCAGAGGACGGAGCTGCAGTACGCTGCGGCCCCCCATCCGATGAACTGCAAGGCGTATGAATCCAGCACCATCGGCATGACGCCGCCGTACTCGAAGACCAGGTTCGAGGTGCTGGATGGCGACATGGAGCTGGCGCCGGGATTGACGGCGGTGTTCGCTCCCGGGCACACCCCCGGGATGCAGGGTGTGGCGGTCGACACAACGGCCGGTGTCTACTTCATCGCGAGTGACAACATTCCCCTCTATGACAACTGGGAGGGCAACCAGCTCCAGAAGCATATCCCCGGAATCAACTTCGTCAACGTGGACGACTACTATCGCACGTTCCGGCTTATCGAGCGAATCGCCGACCACGTGTTGCCCGGGCACGATCCCCGTGTGATGGACCAGGCGGTGTATCCTTAGAGGCGGGTCTGTGCTACGGTGTCGGCCCCACGATGTTCCGGCCCCGGCGGTTGAGGACTGTCGTGTTTCCTTCGAGGGAGTCCGGGTGCATGCAGGGGGATAACGCCGCATGATTGGAGCAGGAGCTAAGTAATGGAAGCGCTGGGCGTTCTAATGTTTGCCGGCATGCTGGTTCCCGGTATCGTCATTATCGTGGTTGGGGTGGTCGGCCTGCGGCGTGCGCGCAGTGTGATGAGGCGTGGCCTGTCCTGGCTGGCCATTGCCGTTGGCTCATGGCTGGAGGTGATGCAGGTACTGGGCGTGCTGCCCTATGAGATGTCGGAGAACACGCTTGCTATCACTGCGATGGCTGGCATAGGTGTGGCCGGTTTTGTCTTCTGGGCGACCGTACTTGCCGACTGCCGGATCAACGAGAGGCGTGAGGGCAAGGAACGCCGTGTCTGGACTCGCGTCATCGTGTTCACGTCGGTAGTCGGCGCCGGACTGTACTGCGTCCTGCGTCGTCCAAAGAGGTTGGCTGAACTGAGCCGCTAGGGTGCAGGTACGCCCCTTCATCGGAGGTTGTTGGCCGGGGATGTCGGGCGAGCACAGCTGTGGAAGCGGTCACCGGCGGGGCCGTTCTCGAACGAGCGCCCACCGGGAAGACGGCGACCTGCGCGGTGACATAGGCCCGCTTCCGTGATTGTTCGCACGTCCACGACGTCTACTTGTGACACGAGGCACATCCGGCCGGTTTCGGCGCAGAAAGACTTGCAGTTCGAAGAAGCCGCTGGCACAATCATCTGTCATGCAGGAGAAATGTCCTGCGTGACGGCCAACCTGGGGAGGTGAACTTGAACAAGGCAGTCAGAAGACTCAGTATGGGACTCAGCCTCATGGTGCTGCTCTCGTTGCTGTCAGCGGTAACGCCGGCGCTCGCCGGGGAGCCTCCTCCTGAAGTCGCTTTCTCGGCCACGCCCACGAGCGGCTACGCGCCTCTCGTAGTGCAGTTCACGGATGAGACGGTTGTGGCGAACCATACGCTTGCGTTTCTGCCGGCTGATGGGTGGCTGCAGCGATTGAATGCTGTGCCGCTGCTGTCTATGTGGCAGCTGGATCACTGGGACTTCGGAGATGGCGAAACCAGCACGGCGGCGAATCCCAGCCACGTTTACGCCCGACCGGGGCAGTACACCGTCAGCCTCACCTATGAATGGTGGGAGGGCCCCGCTCCTCAAAGTTTCTTGCCTCTGGGGGATATTCTGAGCAACGGTACCCCCCAACCAGTTGAGACCGTGACCGCGACCAGGGATCTCTACATCACGGTGCTGGCGCCGAAAGAGAAGAAGGACAAGCCACTTGAGCCTGCGAAGATGTCAGTCTCCTACCTCAACGTGGACCCGCAGCAGGTGCTTCCCAACCAGGAGGTCGTTGTCTCCGCGAATGTGTGCAATCAGGGTGAGGAGGATGGGACGAAGACTGCGACCCTCATGGTGAGCGGCAATGCCGAGCAGAGCCAGTCGGTCGGCGTGTCCGGAGGCTCCTGCAAGCAGGTCGTCTTCAGGCTATCCAGGGCGGTTCCGGGCACGTACCAGGTCTCCGTCGACGGCATGATGGGCCAGTTCAGCGTACTCGGCACTAGGACCGTGACACAGAACGTGCCCACTCAGCAGGAGACCGGCCTGGGTACGGCAGGCATACTTGCGATTGTCGTTGTGGGCATCGTCCTTGTCATCGCGCTGGTGGTGATTCTCAAGAAGGAATAGCTACTTCCTCAGAGAAGAAGAAGCACAGAGGGGGTGGCCCGAGGGACACCCCCTCTCTCTCTTGCGGCACAGGGCTAGCGGGACCGGAACGGTGTGGGTGGTGTGGGCGACCGTGGTCACGTGCGGCCGCCGGACCGTTCACGAACGGCCCCTACGTGAAAGGTAGCGACGCGCGAGTCCAGGGCTCAGTCCACGATTAGCCGCGCGTCCACCGCGTACAGGTCGCGGCCGAAGCCCTTCACCGGGTTCAGGTCCATCTCGCGTAGCTGCGGGAAGTCATGTACCAGCAGGCCGACCCTGATGAGCCAGTCCGTCAGCATCTCGATGTCCATGCCCTGCTGGCCGCGCACACCCTCGATGAACTGAAAGGCCCTCGTGGAGCGGACCATCTTCTCCGCCTCCTCTTGTGACAGCGGGGCGAGGCAGAACCGCACGTCCTTGAGCGCCTCAGTATAGATTCCGCCAAGGCCGAACGCCACGAGATGGCCGTAGCCCTCCTCACGCTTTGCACCGATGAGGACCTCCATGCCCTGCACCATTTGCTGGACAAGACAGGCGTACGCGCCCTCGATGCGCATCAACTCGTCCCAGGCCATACGGGCCTGCTCAATAGTCTCGATGCCGAGCTTCACGCCGCCAACGTCGCTCTTGTGCAGGGGGCCGACGACCTTCATCGCCCACGGGAAGGGGATATCCAGCGCCTCCATGTCCGTCACCTGTGTCAGTTCCGCGAGAGCCGGCGTCCTGATGCCTGCGGCCTGCAGAACGTCCTTGGCGTCATCCGGTTCGAGCGTCCCGCTCAAGGTCTCGAAGAGAGAGGCAAGCCAAACGCGGTCGTAGCCCGGAAGCTCAGCGACCGGCGAGCTCACCCCCGGTCTGTTGACCACGCGTCCGAGCGCACGGGCCATGTTTACCTCGTCGTCGAAGTAGCAGCGCCCCGCTGCGCGCAGCTTGGCCAGCGGCTCTGCTGCAGAGGTTGGGGACAGGAAGCACTGCAGCACGGGGATGCCGAGAGAGTCCTGGGCCTTCATGATGGCCTCGAATATGGCCGACGTGTCGGACAGCCCGGACTCTCCGTCGATGAGGAGGATGTAGTCGACGTTCTCCTTCTCCTCCTCCGCGATAGCGTTGAGCACCGCGCTGATGCTTTCCGCGTTCCTGGTGGGAAGACAGTCGACGGGGTTGCCGACTCCCGCTCCGGGTGGAAGGGCCTCTGCGATTCGCGCCCTGGTGCGCTCCGTGAACGGCGGCACCACGAATCCCTGGCGGTTCAGCTCATCCGACAGCATCACGCCCGGCCCACCCGCGTCGCTAACCACCACCACTCGCCTCCCATCCAGCCTGCCGCCCATGTTGATGAGCGCAGTCGCCACGTCGATCAGCTCCACCCGCGACTGCACCCTGATTATTCCTGCCTTGTCGAACAGCGCCTGCACTGCAGTATCGCTGGTCGCCATCGCGCCCGTGTGGCTGGCTGCCGCCCTGCTGCCAGCCTCGGTTGCCCCCGACTTGATGCCTGTCAGCAGGAAGCCCTTGAGGCTCAGGCTTCGGGCGTGTGCCAGGAACTCGCGTGGCCTTGTCAGTACCTCGACGTAGAGCAGCTTGATGAGGGAGTGGTCCGGCCCCAGGGCCTCGTCGTACAGTCTCAGCAAGTCGGTGACGCCTGTCTGGGCGGAGTTGCCGACGTTCAGGAGCGAGTTGAACGGCAGTCCGCGTGCCGTGGCGCTCTCGTAGACGAAGTCCACCGTCGCGCCGGAGCCGCTCAGGAAGTCCACTCCACCCTTCCTGCTCACCGGCGGCAGGCCACTGAACTTGCCGGCGTGGGCATGGGAGACAATGCCGGAGCAATTCGGTCCAATAAGCAGGATTCCGTGCTCATCGGCTATCTCCACGAGTCGCCGCTCCTCCTGTCTCCCTTCCTCACTCACCTCGCCGAAGCCGTTGCTG
Source organism: uncultured Dehalococcoidales bacterium (assembly GCA_964594245.1). GTDB lineage: Bacteria > Chloroflexota > Dehalococcoidia > GIF9 > AB-539-J10 > SKVJ01. The sequence continues at coordinate 4,800 of CAZQML010000120.1, forward strand.
AGGACGACGACTGCCTGAGCGCCCTTCTCCGCGAGGTCTTGAAGCGACTGCCGCACCAGCCTCGCCGGGATGGCGATGAACGCCAGTTCCGGCGCCAGCGGCAACTCCTTCACGGACGCATAGGCTTTGACGCCCTGCACGGTTGCGCTCTTCGGATTCACAAGCAGAAGTTCGCCCGAGTATCCGCGCAGGAGGATATTCCTTACCAGTAGGCCTCCGGGTTTCGTGATGTCCTCGCTCGCGCCGATAACGGCGATGCTTTCAGGCTCAAGCAGTGTCCGTAGCGTTGGCCGTGCTGCCATGTGTCAACTCCGTGGTCCGGAGAGAGAGACGCCTCTCTTCTCCGGCATACGTCTCTCCTTCGGGGCTGTGTGGAACGGCGCTACCGTCCCACGGGCTGCGCCATGCGGCTGCCTGCGTTGAACGCGGCGAAGTTTGCCGCCCATATCCCGGGCTGTGAATTGACCCTCCTGAGTGCCTCGTGCCACAGCTCAACAGGGAAGATGTCGAACGGCGGTGTCGTACTCAGAATGCCGAGCATCACCACATTTGCCATGCGCCCCGTCGGGTCGCCGAGTTCGAGAGCCTCGCCGAGCACATCGACTTTCACGACATTGTACGCGTTCAGCATCATGTCTATCTGCTCGTTCGGCGGATACTCCTCCTCGCGGAGGGTCACTGGAACCACCTTTGTGTTGGCAAGCAGCACGGTGCCGCCCGGCTTGAGGGTATCAAGGAACCCGGCGCGCAGTATCTCGCTATGTTCGAGAGCGATGAGCACGTCGGCAGTGCCGGGCATCAACACGGGGCTCACGACGTCGCCGCACGCGAAGGTGCTGATGACCGGGCCGCCCATCTGTGACATACCGTGCGTCTCGCCCTTGACGATATTCTTCTCAGCGTAGCCCGCCAGGAAGGCGAGTTGGGTCAGCACACGGCCAAAGAAGATATTTCCCTGGCCCCCCACACCGCGGATGGCGAGCGAGAGCCTGGTGGGGAACTCGGCTCGCGAGATGTCCGGAATCTCGATGTCTGCCGGTGGTGTGGGGTACTGAGGCGCGACCGTGCGCGCGAGGTCTTTGAAGTCGACGGCCTTGAGGGCATCGAACGGGCACATCTGGATGCAGGCAGGCGTATGGCCGCCGCAACCGGAACAGAGCTGGTTGGAGACGGGCACGCCGTCGGCCCCCTTCTCTATGCCAGGGCAGATGAGGCAGAGCCCGCATTGCTTGCAGAGGTCTGGGTCAGCCACCACGCGTTGCGTGCTGGCAGCGCTCTGCCTGAGACACTCTCCCTCTCGAATAACGATGGTTGAGTACGCGCCGTTCGCGGCGTCCTTGAGTGCCGTAGTGAGTGCATCATGGATGGCCTTGCGGTTGTACGCGGCCGCGACGTGTACATTGGCGCCGTGGGCCTCAAGCGTCTTCGGCAGGTCGAACCTGATCGGCTCACCGGCCAGGTTCACCGGTGATGTTGGCGACGGCTGACCTCCCGTCATAGCGGTCCACGAGTTGTCCATGACTACCTTGACACCCGCTATGTTGCGGTAGGCCGCGTTTCGCGTTGCGGCCATGCCTGTGTGGCACTCGGTGCTGTCGCCGACCACGGCGATACATCGCGACGCCTCCTCCGGACGCGAGAGAATGAAACCCTGCCGCATGGCTTCACCTGAGCCCATGGCGAGACAGGTATCGACCGCGTTCAGGTAGTAGAGAAGTGCGTAGCAGCCGATGTCGCCGAAGACCGCGTCGATGAGCCCCTTCTTGCGCATTGCGGCCACTTCCTCGCCGAACAGGCGGTACGGACAGCCGGGGCAGATGGCAGGTGGGCGTGGCACTGCAGGGACGACACGCCGGGGATGCGTCAGTTCAAATCCCAGCTTCTCGGCAATGAGTGCCGGGGACCATTCATTCAGCGTGTCGTATGCGTTCTTACCCTTGACCTTCAGTCCCTCCTGGAGCAGCGCTTCCTGCACGAATCGGTAGCCGTCCTCTATGACGAAAACGGGTCCATCGATGGATTCGTAGAAGCGGCGGATGAGGTCCATCGGAAGCGGATTCGTGAAGGCGAGTGAGAGGACGTCGACATCGGGCGCAATCGACTCCTTCACCTCGCGGGTGTACATG
>CAZQML010000121.1:0-4947 GCA_964594245.1 uncultured Dehalococcoidales bacterium
GGATGTTCTCCGCCTCCAGGTCCTTGACGACCAGGCGATTGAGGCGGTCGTAGCCCTGCGGGGTGGGATAGACCTCCAGCTTGTTGGCCAGGGCGCGGACTGTGGACCAGCCGCCCAGCTCGATGTCCGTCTGCCACGTGAAGGGCTTGCGACTGCCTCCCGCGGCGTAGCGATGCCGCACCAGGCCGACGTTGCCGGTCACAGAATCGCTCAGACGGGCATCCGTGACCTTCACATAGTCCAGGACACGGACCGCGGGCGTAAGCGGCACCGTGAGGCGCGCTACGGGGGCGTGAAGCTGGTATTTCGCCAGGATGCAGGCGGCGACAGCGGCCGCCTCGGCGTTGGACGCGGCGGCAACCACCTGGTACTGCGTCTTGGGCAGCAGCGCGTAGCCGGCCGCGTCCGTGGCGCTGCCACCGTAGGGCACCGGCCAGTCCTCGGGGTTGTGACAGACAACCCTGTTGGGGACGACCAGCGTCTGCCTCCCAGCCTTCTGGAAGAAGGCATGGGAGCCGGCCGCAAGACTGAACTCCTGGTCGTAGGTCGTACCGGTGGTGGTGGGCGTGAACAGATGTATCACGCCGTCGTCCTCCACGCGCATGACGCAGGTGGTGAAGTCCAGCAGCCGGCGGATGGCCGCAAGGCGCGAGCCGTTGGTGTAGATGCGGAAGCCGTCCCTGGGCCTGTAGGTTGTGGCCATCGAGTCGGTGCTGTCCCACTGGTACGGGACCGCGTCGCAGTGGCTGTAGCAGGACAGGGCGGCCGCCAGTACGGCGTTAACCATGCCCTGCACAGTCGTCGCGTCGCTGCTGTCCGGAACGTAGGCGTCGGAGGCGCGGTCCTCGGCGAGCTGCTCCGGTATGCCGACGCAGAGCAGCCGGCACGTGAGCTTGCCTTCCTCGCTGACCAGCTCCTGCCGGATGACCCGGAGCGGTGGGCTGTCGCAGTACTCCGGGCCGGCGGCGCTGACCGCGCCCCAGCCGATGACGGCCTGATAGCCGCGGAGGTCCTTGGCGGTGAACTCTCCGTCGGAGTTGTCCAGGAGAAGCTCCGCGGTGTGCGAGTAGGGCTCCTGCACCTCGTCGGCCGCCAGAAACCTGCTGAGGGAGTAGGTGTAGCTGCCGGCTCCGGTGAGGACCACGCGGACCAGCGGGTCGAGGGTCGTTTCCTTGAGGGCTGCCTTGAGCGTTGCGCTAACTGCCATGCGTGCCTCCTGTCACAGAATGGCGCGAACGAGCGTGACGAGGGCTATCAGGGTGGCTGCCAGGCCCAGGCCGAGCAGTCCCTCCCAGAAGTCCGCGCAGCCACCCGGCTGCCCGCAGCGCTCCGACCAGAACTCGTACAGGGCGAAGCTGCCGAACAGCAGGGCCGCCAGACCCGGGCTGCTGAGAGCAACCAGGGCCGTGACGACTCCGAGTCCGACGTGAACGATGGTCGTAAGCTTCCTCATCGTTCGTCCTCCGTCCACAGCTCGCCCGTCCTGATGGCCCTCTGCCTCTCCCGCTTGAGCGCCGTGAGGTCCTGCCGAAACTGCATCAGGCGGTCGTTGGCGAAGACGCGGAGCTGGTCGGCCGTGTGGTCGCCGCCGATGGTGACGCGGTTCTCGTTGGCAGCCAGGTAGTCCAGCATGGCATAGCCTGCCGCGCCCACAAGGGCGACGTCCTCCAGGTACGCAGGAAGAGTCGAGCCTTCCGAGTCGACTGTATGCTGTGTCGTGTAGTAGACGCAGACGCCCGCACCGGCTGCCGGCATGGTGTCGGTCAGCAGCGACAGCGTCGAGCCCCAGGTCTCGAAATGGCGCAGACGTCGCGGGTAGAGGCCGACGGGGTATTCGACGGCCACCACGTGGATGAGGTCGGTGAGCGAAGAGACATCCAACTCCCGTGAGGCCGGGTCGGCGATTGTGAGGCCGCTCGCCTTCATCTCCCGGGGCACGACGCGGTTGATGTCGCGGACGGCGTGCTGGATGTGGCGGTCAAGATCATCATCGCTCCAGCGGTCTGCGGCCGGCTCATCAAGGTCCACACGGAGGCGCGACCGAAGAATCGAAATTGTTGTTGCCATTATTCTGCCTCCACAGTGTCATCCGATTTGACAGATGCTTGTTCCGTCTGGCAATCTCCTTCCCTTATCCGCCCGGTGCGTGTATCCGCAGCACTGCAGCGGAGTTTCCCTCCTATCCCCCAACCGGTGAGAGAGGAGAGGGGAGCCTCCTCTCTCACCCCCTTTGTTATAGCGCCGGCGCAGGAGATGGTGATTTCGGCGTCTTTCGCCCGGAAGAGCGACCCATTTCCCACCGGTCCGGCTCGTCTACTCCGGGCGACCGGCGACAGTCGCCCGGTGGAATCCGAGTAGCAGAAGGACAGGGCGGAGTCCCGATTCGACTGAATCCCATTTCGCGGCCTTGTCCTACATCGGTTCGGGAAGGAACAATGGCCCTCCCAATACGACGGATTCCTCCATTTCCCGGCGCTTTCCTCCATTCTTTCCGCCCATGGCACGAGTGGCGCACCGCAGACAACCCTTGACACCTTATTCGCATGCGATTACCATGCAGCGAAGGAACCTGTGGTGGTATGTATGGGTGGTAGGAAGACGTAGTTAGAGCGGCCTTCCACAGGGTCCTCCTCTCCTTCGGGGAAGGGAAGCTGCCACCCCTTCCCCGCTCTCTTTTTCCTGCTCCGGTCACGGCAAGTCGCCTCCATCTTCTGCACGACCTCCTAGTCAAGCGAGTTCAGGCGCATCGAGATTGCCCAGGCGTCGTTCACTCCGCTGCCTCCTGCGGCGAAAGGGTCGGGGAGCGCGCCATAGCCCACACCGGTTTTCTCGTACACAAAACAAGGGTAGGCGATGCCTGCCCCCAGCCCGAGGGGACTCGGCCACAGGGGGCTGGCTATTAGCCACAATGTCGGGGCGCCGTCCGAGATGAATGCCAGGAAGTAGAGGCCCGACTCCAGGTGCTGGTCGATGCTGATGACCTTCTCTCCTGATGTGGCGACGTCCACGACGCCGGCGTCCAGGACCAGGCTGTCGGGGTAGCCGTCGAGGTCGTCGTCCCTGTAGATGCCGAGGCGCACGTGCTTGCCGGCAGCCTCGACGCTGACGTCGATGCCGATGCGGTCGAACGTAGCGCCGCGTGGAAGCGGGAAGTACTGCCCGTAGAGCTTATCTGCCGTGATGGCGCCTGTGTTGGTGCCCTGGGAACCTCCATAGTAGTTGCCCGGGACCATCACCTGCCACGGGTCGAAGATGCGGGTCTTCCATAGCTCGATGCCGTCGTGAATCTCTATGCCCATGCCATCACCCCCTGACTCCCTGGACGCTGATGCTGCGGTCCGCGGACTGCGCTGCGGAGGTGCTGACCTTCACGAAGCGCCAGCCGCCGATGTCGAAGACGGTGGCGTACGCGCCGGTGGTCGGCTCGGTCTTGGCGGCGCTGCCGGAGCCGAGGGCGACGAAGCTGCCTCCAGAAGCCGTGGAGACCTGCACTCCGACACGGGCCTCGTCGAGGGTCGGGATGATGACAGCGAGGTAGCGGAAGTGCTCGCCCAGGTCCACCTCGTCCGAGAGGTCGTCGTCCACGGCGACGGTGATGCCGGCCGTCTTCCAGCCGGAGACGCGGGTGGCCGAGACGTCCACGACGCCGCCGGCATCGACGGCGGGGCACTGCGGCTCTCCGGCGCTGTCGTGCCCGTAGATGGTTCGCGGGAACTCTTCCATGTTCTTCCTCCCCGGGGGAGGGCGCTGCCGGCCCTCCCCCACATTGCAGTACTAGATCTCGCTCTCTCCGAGCTGCAGGTAGACGACGGCTACCAGGCCGCCGGGCGCGCAGTTCGAGGCGTCGGTGGACTTCGCCTTGACGACTATCGCATCGCCCTCGGACACGGGCACATCGCCACGGTCGAACCTCTGTTGGCCGCTGGTGGCGCCCGAGGCGGTGCCGGCGCCCGACAACGTGACCTCGGAGTCGTCGTCCCGCGACCCGCCCACGTAGACGCTGAAGATGACGTCGTCGCCATCGTCCTGGGCGGCCTCTATCTCGCAGTCGAGGCCGCGGATGTAGCCGTCCTGGATGGCGTGCAGCACCGCGACGGAGCCTGCGCCCTGTACGGGCGCAAGGTCCTGGTCGGTCGCCTCGAGTGCCGCCGATGCCTTGTCGAGCTGGAAGGCCAGCGCGACGATGCCTGACATTTCTACTGCCATGTTGTGTTGTTCCTCCTTTGTCTCATTTGTCGGCGCGGAAGCGCTATTCGTAGGGGAGAGGCATGCCTCTCCCGTAGCCGCGCAGGCGGCCATCCCGGCAACACCACCCAACCCCAGCAACCACCGTGCAGGCGGACTTCTGTGTCCGCCCGCCATCCGGTCGTGACACGCCCATCCATGCGCCTCTCGTAGGGCCACATTGCCGTGCCCAGGGGCGGCTTGGGGTGGCATTTGTAGGGGCTCTTCGTGAAGAGCCCAACCGTTGACACAGAACACGGTCGAAGCCATCCACCACGGGCGATGTCCCATAGCCCTACCGGTCTTCGTCGGGCGCATGCCTGCTTCAACCCTGAGGGGCAACCACCTCTGGGCCGTTCGCGAACGGCCCCTACATCTGGTTGGCCCTGTCGTCTCAGCGTTCATGCCACACCCCGTTGGTCCATCCTCCCACGGGCAGGCATGGGAGCCTGCCCCTGCATCACATGCCGTGTTCATCCTTTGCCTCCCTCGCCGGCGCGGAAGCGCTATTCGTAGGGGAGAGGCATGCCTCTCCCGTTGCGCCGTTGATGCGCGCCTCCGTTGATAACCACCCTGTGACTGCGGTTCGTGAGTGGCGTGGACTGTGATCCGTGATGTAGGGGCACGTTGCACGTGCCCTTGGGCGGGCTTGGGGGGCATCTGCAACCACGACCATGTTCGATTCATCACCCAACAGGCGAGGCATGCCGTCGCCCCTACAGA
>CAZQML010000122.1:0-3966 GCA_964594245.1 uncultured Dehalococcoidales bacterium
TAAGCAGCTTACCATCTATGGTTCCTGGACCTTCAGTACGCATTCCTTGCGAGACGCCGCCAGATTCGTCGCGGAGCATGCGGTGCCTCTGAAGGACTTCATCAGCTACATCTTGCCTCTTGAGAAGGCAGACGAAGCGTATCAGCTCTTCGAGGAGGGAAAGCCGGGAAAGATGGTGCTTGTGATGAGCTAGTTCCCACGTGAGGATTCCGGCGACATCGCATCTGTCTTTTCGCAGGGCCTGAGCCCGGCGACGGGCTATTCTCTCTGGTGACCTTCGCACTTGCGGTATTGCAAAGCTGCGGCCATGTGGGGTTGTTCGCTGGGTGGTTGGGGTCCACCCCAATAGTCCAAAGGCGAAGCGTCCTTACTAACCATGTGAGGAATATGTTAAGGTGCGTGGCTAGCCGTCCAAGCTATCACGGTCAGGCTATCGGAGGGCTGCAACTCACGCTGGTACGGGTCTCGGCGGCAAGGTCGCCTCGTGAGGACGTGCTATCTTTCGTCAGAATTGGAGGAGGGAAACATGAGCACTTACCTGATCTCAACCATGTCCATCCACGACCCGGAGACCTACCGCAAATACACTGCCCTCACTCCACCCACGGTCAAACGCCACGGCGGACGTTTCCTGACGCGGGGCGACGAGGTGATAACGCTGGAAGGCGAGCCATTCAAAGAGCGAATGGTCATTATGGAATTCCCGGATAGGGCGCACGTGGAGTCATGGCTTAGCGACCCTGAGTACGTTGCAGCGGCGCAGTTCCGGTATGCGGCCTCGACCGGACGAGTCATTATTCAGGACGGCCGGGCGAACACTGAAGACCCGGACGGAAAGGTCTGACTCACGGGGTTTGAGGCCCCCTCCGGATAGCCTCTCGGCCTGCAGGCAGAGAGGCTATGATTGACACACCAAGCACACGAGTATCTGTTGGTGCGGTACTGGAGGGCCTTGGCGATTTGGTGAGTGTCGATGAGGTCGGCGCCAGAAGCTGAGGCGGTGACAACAAGTATGGTGTTACCTGAGCTGCAATATGAACGCATCTGGGGGTACAGGCAGGTCAAGGTCGCCCTGGAATGCGTGCTGCAAGCGCAGAAGGGGAGGGTTGCTGGATAGCGGGTCTTGCGATAGCCAGGGAGGCCTCTTTGATACCATGCGCCGGGACGTTTGACACGGGAAGTTGCCGCATGCGAACATGCGAAGCGCTCCACTCGTGACGGGCAGAATGGGTGCGCGCGTGTCGTGCAGAGGGTGTCACGGTGACTGAACAGACTGACCGCAACGACAAGGACGAGGTTAAGAGCGGAGGCACCACGCAGCGCTCCCGGAAGAAGGCTGCCCTGATTGTGGTGGCAGCATGTGTAGCAGTAGTCCTGGTTATCGTCGGACTGGATAGCGGTCGGCTTTCTGTGAGTTCGGACGTGCAGGCGCAGTTGCTTGAAGAAGAGAAAGAGGAGATCGCCGCCCCCGCTCCCAATTCTCCTCCAGAGATAGTGAGCATCACGGCGGCGACCGACCGTATCACGCCATCCGGTATCTGTGAGGTGCTATGCGAAGCCGTCGACCCCGACGGCGACGAACTCATATACACGTGGTCCACGCCCCACGGTGAGATTCACGGAGAAGGCCCGGCTGTAGAGTGGAGTTCGCCGGACAGAGAGGGCCTGTTCCGCGTAGGAGTGACGGTTGATGACGGCCGTGGAGGCACGGGTGAGTGCTCGACATCCCTCCGGGTGAAGTCCAACTCAGCACCCGAGATACAGGAACTCTCCGCTGATGTCGACTGGGTTGCTTCCGGCAAAGCCGCCTATTTCTTGTGCGCGACGAGCGACGCAGATGGTGACGAAATCAGCCATGAATGGGAGGCGACTGCGGGCGAACTCTTCGGCTCAGGCACCGCCGTGGTCTGGCTTGCACCCGAAGAAGAGGGCTCATACTGGATCACAATATGGGCGCGCGATGCCTATGGCGGCGAAAGCAAGCGCTCGATGCCCATCAGCGTGACCCATAGTGACCCGCCCACGCTTGGACGATTCCGCGTCAAGAGTGTCAACACCAACCTGTTGAAGCCGTCAGGTGATGCATGGAAGATATTCCGCACCGGCACGTGCACCATCGAGTGTGTTGTGGCTGAAGGTGATGGGCCGTTTACGTACGAATGGTCTGTTGAGAGGGGAAGCCTCACGAGTGATGGCCCTGTGGCGACATGGAAAGCGCCCGGTGAAAGGGTTTCGGCCGACATCGTCGTTCATGTCACTGACGTGCATGGCAACACCGTGACCGGCAGCGTACTGATGTACGTCGAGACCTGTGGCTGTGCGTTCTAGACGTTCGGAAGGCGGGGAACGACCAGGCTCGTCATGGCTCTGCACCCACCATCAGCTCCACCTTCAGGCGATTCTCCAGCCCGTCCGCGTAGTTGCCCTTGCGCTTGCGGTACTGCAGAAAAGCGGTGATGTGGGGGGTGTCGATGAGGTCGGCGCCTTCGAGGTAGGCGGCTGTGTGGCCCACGTACGGGCCCACAGGCTGTCCGCCTGGCTCCCTTGCCTTCGTGGAGATGCTGGAGGGCGAATTCGGCGGGGTTTGTGGCGAAGACGGCTGAGCGGTGCGGGAGTCACTACCACGAGACCGCAACGAGCACTATCCCCGCAAGGGGGAGGGGCCGAAGTAGCACTTGGGTGCTCACAATGCGCGATAGCCTGACGCACCGCCGGTTCGTAGAAACCACTATGGGGCTCCTGCCAACACTGGCATCAACCACGGGCCAAGGGCGGAGGAGTATCAAGGGGAGCCGTTGAGATGTAGACAAGCTCCACGCGGCATAATAGCTTTCAGACTCTGGCTGGTTCTGACTCGGCAATCAGGAATAGGGCGTCACCCTGGTGGATTTCATACTTGGACTGAGGATTAGTCACCACTGCCCGGTTTGTTTCCGGCAATTCATGGAGAATGTCCTTGCTTAGCTGTCGCCTCAGTTCTTCCGAGCAGTCAGTCTCCACTGCTACGAGTATCATGCGCCGCTGCGCCAGTATCCCGACAGCTTCAGCAAATTCCTTCCCCACCAACTCATCCGTTATATGGCTATCATAGCGGTAGAATTCGCTGCCAAGATTGAAGGTAAGCAACTCCGATACTATGTGTGAAACGCCGTGCTCAAGGGCGGAAGCCACAACAAGGCAACCGCCCATCTGGTCAAGACAGATAATCTCGTCAGCATGGGCGCGCTCCAAGTGGCAACGGTTATCCGAATTCATGATCTGGACACAAGTATGGACTTCCCGGTTCAGGGATTCCACTGCCAGCACCACCATAAGGGCTTCAGCGTCAGCGCGGTTTGCTCCCTTGGAAAGGTCGGTAAGCACAATGACACTCTTGGCTCTCATCACCCCGGCCCGAATCAGGTTTACGTCCTGACTGGGGTCACCAGACATGCACTCAACTCGCTCATCCTGCACCGGTCGTTCTTCACACTCATGCAGAATCACGATACCGTGGTGTTCCTTCACGTCAGCCGATAGCAGCTCCCTGATTACCCGCTCCCCCTGGTAATTCCACCCGCAGATGATGGTATGACCGGAGAAGTTGACTTTCCTGGCCATGCTTCCTCCTCTCCTCAAAGAGTCCACGAGCACACTGGTTATCTTGCCGGTAACAACAGCCAAGAAGGTGATACTGGCTAGCAGACCTATGAGCACAAAAACTTGCACAGCGACAAAGGGGCTCTCTACGAAGCCTACTTCACCAAAGAAGGCAGGAAATATCCTAAGCAGCCCAGTGCCAAGACCAACCTCCTCATAGAGGGCGACAACCAGGGCAGCGATGACGTAGAGAATCAACAGCATGAGGAGGATGGATAGCACCGGACGGCACACTATTCTGCGTCGGGCACGCCAAATCTGATATCGGCATCTCGATACTATGGATATCATAGGCTATCCCATTGCAGTCGACAGACTGCCCAATTG
>CAZQML010000123.1:0-2555 GCA_964594245.1 uncultured Dehalococcoidales bacterium
CCGTGAGCGGCACGGGCTTGCCGGCAAGCGCCTCCTTCAACGTGGCATATGACGGCGTGACGAAGGGCACGGGAACAACCAACTCAACCGGCACGCTCCCGGAGGTACCCTTTGCGGCCACACACACACAGAGCGTCCACACGGCGGACCATACAGTTACCGTCACCTTTGGCTCCTCGACTCTTACCCTCACATACGTGATGGAGTCAACGGCTCCCGCAAAGCCCATCCCGAGCTCTCCGCCAAATAGCACGCGCATCGGAATCCTCGGCAAAGTCACGCCTACTCTCACGTGGAGAATCGTTGACGACCCGAGTGGCGTGAAATACGCACTCCAGATATCAGCTACTCCTGACTTCAGCCAGGTGCTCATCTCCAAGACCGGGCTTATCGCCCAGGGGAGTGCAATCATCGTCTCCTCGACCGGACCGGAGATGAGCTACACGCTCACCGAGACAGAGTCACTGCCCTACGGCACCTACCACTGGAGGGTCAAGGCAATAGACGGCGCCTTGAACGACAGCGGCTGGAGCACAGCGAACAACTTCAAGGCCGGGCTGCTGCCCACGTGGGCCTTGATAGTCATCATAGTCCTCGCGGTGGTGTTGATTGGCGCGCTGGTATACGTCCTCATCATCCGAGACCGTGTGGGTCTCTATGACTAGGGACGCTTCAGTCCGGCGAACAGGTCGAAATGGAGGTATGACATGAAACTGGCGGTTATCGGACTCGGACAATGCGGTTGCCGCATCGCTGATCATTTCGCGAGAATCAACCTCAAGGCCCAGTCAGAGAGGAAGGCGACGATAGCACCTATCGTTATCGCTGCCAACACTGACCAGGCAGACCTCAGCGGGCTGAGGTTCATCAAGAACGATTACTCTCACAGGGTCCTTATGGGACTGCGCCAGACGCTCGGCCACGGGGTAGGCAAGATAAACGAGCTTGGCGCGCAGCTCGCCAGGGAGGACGGAGACAAGATACTCGAATCACTGAAGAGCGAAAGACGTTTCTATGAGACCCATGCGTTCCTTGTGATCGGAGGGACTGCAGGGGGAACGGGCTCCGGCTCACTTCCCATCATCGTGAAGATGCTGAAGGAGCGCTACATCAACAAGCCCGTATACGCCCTAGCCGTTCTACCATTTGAACATGAGCAGTTCAGCGAGGCAAGGAGCGTGTACAACAGCGCCACGTGTCTCAAGTCCACCTACGAGGTCGCAGACGCCGTGTTCCTTGCAGACAACCAGCGGTACGTCAAGAAGGATTCCAGCCTCGCCAACAACATGGAACTCATCAACCGCATTATCACCGAGCCGTTCTACGACATGATGTGCGCAGGTGAGGTGACAAACCGGAAATACGTGGGGGCTCGAACCGTCGACGCCGGCGACCTGATTGCCTCGTTCGAGGGGTGGACGGCCATCGGCATCGGTCGCACCGAGCTTCCTGCATTCAGATTCCCCTGGGAGATCGGCAAGAAGCGGTTCGGCGACAAAGCCATTGAGAGCTTCAGGGGTTCGCAGGCCCTCGACGCGGCCATCAGCGACCTGTCGATCGCGTGCAATCCAAGAGATGCGGCAAAGGCCATCTACATCATGTCAGGTCCTGCCAAAGAGATGAACATGGATATGGTGAAGGCCCTGAGCGACTCCCTCTCCGAGACTGCGTCCAACGCGCTTATCCGCGGAGGGGACTTCCCCGGCGAGAAGCACTTCATAGACATCACGCTGATCCTGTCCCAACTCTCGAACGTACCGCGCATCGCGGAGATGTACGAGCAAGCAACGCGGTACGCCGAAGAGCACAAGGGACAGATTCTGGAAACCAACTCCAAGATCCTGCAGCTCACCGAGATTGGCAGGGAGCTGCCTCTTCTCTAGGTCACACACCGACTGAGTCGCACGCCCTCGTGCGGCTCAGTTCGGTAGCCGCTCTATCCCACCGACCGCAACAGCATACCGAAGCCCCACCCCAGAAGGGCACAGCTGGGGAACGTCAGCACCCACGTCAGCACGATACTCCGGGCAATCCCCCACCGCACTGCAGACAGGCGTTGCGTTGCGCCGACGCCCATGATAGCTGAACTCATGCAATGAGTCGTGCTCACGGGAATGCCCAGGTGAGACGCCACCTCGATAATCGTGGCAGCCGACGCCTCGGCGGCGAAGCCTCCTGAAGGCCTGAGAGTGGTCATCTTGAGGCCCACGGTGCGAATAACCCTCCAGCCTCCAACCAGCGTGCCAAAGCTTATTGCTGCGGCCGACACGAAGATCGCCCACAAGGGTATGTCGAACTCGGTGCTGCCACCGTATGCCATCAGCCCCATGGTGATGAGCCCGATGGGCATCTGCCCATCGTTCTTTCCATGGCTGTAGGCAAGGAACGCGGCGGACGCCACCTCCAGCTTGCTGAATATGATTCTCACAACCGCAGGCTTCCACCGGCGAAAGATCCAGATTATCGCCAGCATGAGGACGAAGCCGCCCGAAAGACCCAGGAGGGGCGCGATGCCGACCGCGGAGAACACCCGCCCCAACACCGGCCACCTCACG
>CAZQML010000124.1:0-16446 GCA_964594245.1 uncultured Dehalococcoidales bacterium
ATGTTAAATTCTCATAGGAGACTGCCTTGTACAGCAAGGAGGAAGGAAAGGATGACGTCAAGTCAGCATGGCCTTTATGCCCTGGGCTACACACACGCTACAATGGGTGGTACAGAGGGCTGCTACGCAGCAATGCGATGCCAATCCCTTAAAGCCATCCTCAGTTCGGATTGCAGGCTGCAATCGCCTGCATGAAGCCGGAGCTGCTAGTAAACGCAGGTCAGCTATACTGCGTTGAATACGTTCTCGGGCCTTGTACACACCGCCCGTCACGCCATGGGAGTCGGATACACCTGAAGTCGATGGGCCAACCATTTACTTGGAGGCAGTCGCCGAGGGTGGAGCTGGTGACTGTGACGAAGTCGTAACAAGGCAGCCGTACGGGAACGTGTGGCTGAATCACCTCCTTTCTAGGGAGTCATAGGGGATTTTCCCCGGATTCCTAGGTCGGTCGGCGAACTTCGGTTCGCCGCTGCCTGAATGCATACAATCCTTCCTTCCACTATTCAGCCGTTAAGGTGCATTTCTCATTGCGGTTGGCCTTCCACGCACCCTCCAGCTTTGTCGCCCTGCGCGACGGTCGCGGCGGCTGTTGACCTTCCGTTACCAAAGGTCGTACTATTCCGTCAAGATTCGTGTTCCCTCCATGAGGCAATCGAATGAGAAGGAAATATGGACTACGTATATATATTGGTCGCGCTTTCCCTCCTTCTGGGAGGTCTGGTCGGCTACTACTTGCGTCAGATTGTCGCAAATCAACAGATCCTCGGCACTCGCAAGCAGGCTGAGAGACTCCTGACTGAAGCCACCACTCGTCACCGCGAGCTCTTGCGTGATGCGCGCGAGGAGGCACGCAAACTCCGAAACGCTGCCGAAGCCGAGAACAAGGAGCATCGCCTGCAATTGCAGCGCCTCGAGAGTCGCCTTGACCAGAAGGAAGCTTCCATTGAACGCAAGCAAACGGCCGTGGGGCGACGCGAACACGAGATGGATGAAAGGGCCAAAGAGCTTCAGCTGGCGTCGGCTGAGATCGATGATCTCAAGAAGAAGGAACTGGAGAAGCTCGAGCATATATCGGGCATAACGTCCGAGGAAGCGAGGCGCCTTGTCCTTGCATCCGTTGAGGATGAGGTGAAGGAGGAAGCTGCGCGGAAGGTCCGCATCTGGGAGGCGCAGGTTCGCGAGGAGGCTGACCGAACAGCCCAGTATGTCCTGGCCACAGCCGTACAGCGGTGGACGGCCGATGTGGTCTCAGAGACCACTGTCTCTACCGTGCCGTTGCCGTCCGATGAGATGAAGGGCCGCCTGATTGGCCGTGAGGGCAGAAACATTCGGGCACTCGAACAGGCGACCGGTGTTGACCTGATTATAGACGACACTCCGGAGATGGTTACCATCTCCAGCTTCGCACCGGTGAGGCGCGAAATAGCACGCATTGCACTCAGCAAGCTCATACTCGATGGCCGCATCCATCCGGCGCGCATCGAGGAAATCGTAGAGAAGGCCAAGGCTGAAGTTGACCTTGCCATCAAGGGCCATGGCGAGAGTGCATCCTACGAAGCCGGCGTTCCCGGCTTGCACCCCGAGCTGATCAGACTCATCGGGCAACTGAAGTACCGCACGAGCTACGGCCAGAACGTCCTACAGCACAGCCTGGAGGTCGCTCACCTGGCCGGCATGATTGCGGACGAGATTGGGGTGGATGCATCTATTGCGCGCAGAGCCGGACTGCTCCATGACATCGGCAAGGCAGTTGACTTTGAGGTCGAGGGTTCTCATGCGTCAATCGGCGCCAACCTCGTACGTCAGTGGGAGAAGTCAGAGGAGATAGCCCAGGCCGTTGGCGAACACCACGGTGAAACATCAACTACGAGCACGCTCGGGTTCATCGTCGCAGCCGCCGATGCCATCAGTGGCGCTCGACCTGGCGCGAGGCGCGAGTCTCTCGACCAGTATCTGAAGCGAATCACGGAACTCGAGGATATCGCCACCAGCTTCGAAGGGGTCGACAAGGCGTATGCTATCCAGGCAGGCCGCGAAGTCAGGGTTCTTGTCAGGCCTGAACAGACCGATGACCTCGGGGCTATCCGCCTCGCCCGCGATATCTCGAAGAAGATCGAAGAGTGCCTTACCTACCCGGGCCAGATCAGGGTCGTGGTTGCGCGCCAGACAACCGCGGTCGAGTACGCCAGGTAGCAGCAACAGCAAACCATCTTGAAAGTACTTGCGATTGGCGACGTGATTGGGAGACCCGGGCGTCTGGCCCTGGCTCAGGTGCTCCCCCGACTTCGCCGCGAACACTCGATCGACCTCGTAATCGCCAACGGTGAGAACCTTGCCGGCGGTCTGGGCATCACCCCAGACACTTTCGGCGAGCTATGTGCGACCGGCGTCGACGTTGTCACCTCAGGTAATCACGTCTGGCACCACAAGGACATTGTGCCGTATCTGGAGGGCGAGCACCCCATCATCCGCCCGCTCAACTACCCCCCGGCGGCACCCGGTCGCGGCTTCTACTTCATCAATGGCCTGCTGGTCGTCAACCTCATTGGCCGAACGTTCATGGCCAGCTATGATTGCCCGTTCCGGACCATGGATGCGCTGCTGAGTGACCCACCCGCAGGCACCAGGGCAGTCCTGGTCGATTTCCACGCCGAGGCTACTTCGGAGAAAGTCGCTCTTGGCCGCTACCTCGATGGAAGAGTGGCTGCTGTGCTTGGCACTCACACGCATGTTGCCACAATAGACTCCCGTGTTCTCCCCGGCGGGACGGCCTATGTGACTGACATTGGAATGGTGGGGCCCCTCGACTCGGTCATCGGCGACGACATCCAGATGGTGATACAGAGGTTTCTCTCCCAGATACCGGAGCGCCTCTCCGTGGCGAAGGGCCCCGTTGAGTTCAATGCGGTCCTCGTCACCATCAACCGGCGGTCAGGACATGCGACGGAACTGACACGCATCCGGGAAGTCGTGGACTAGCCCCGCCAAACCACGGCAACTTCTACTAGACGCTGTACGGCCGCGAGCCAGTGCCCATGCGCTTCCCCAGCACCACACGCCCCACTCCCGCCAGGTCGTAAACGGTCTTCACATTCGACCAGCAGCCAGCCTGTCTCATGAGGGTCTCCACCGGACCTGACTGACCCGCGCCGACCTCGAGGAGCAGCCATCCGTTGCCGGCCAACCCTTCCGAAGCCTGGACGATGACCCGCCTTATCTCGCGAAGCCCATCGAGCCCTCCGTCAAGCGCCGCCCTCGGTTCATGCTCACGTACTTCAGGGCTCAACCCGTCGAACGCTGCGCTTGGCACGTAGGGCAGGTTGGCCACAACAGCAGCAAATCCACTGCGGAACCATGATAGCAGGTCGCCTTGCACAAGTGGAACCCTTTCACGCACACCGTGCCGGGCACAATTGGCGGCTGCTACCTGCAGCGCTTCCCTCGAGGCGTCAGTGGCCGTGACCTCCAGTCCGGGTGATTCGCACGCAAGCGTGATGGCAAGTGCACCACTGCCGGTGCCGACCTCGATGACGCGCAGTCGCTCTCCGTTCCGCGGTAGCTCGCCCGCCAGCTCGGCAAACTGGTGCACGAGCAGTTCCGTCTCCGGTCGAGGAACGAGCACCCGTGAGTCGACATAGAAGTCTCTTCCATAGAAGGTGGCGCAACTCACGATGTACTGAAGGGGCTCGCGACCAAGCCTTCTGGATAGAAGTCGCTCGAGAGTTGCCTGTTCCGAGGCAGCAGGAGGTCGCTGGAGTTGACAGAACAGGTTGGTGAGAGACTGACCGGTCACGTACTGCAGCAGCAAGGAAGCTTCCTGCTCCGGCGACTCCACTCCCGCATGCGCCAGAACGCCGCGGGTGTGGACCAGACAGGCTTGAATGCTGTCACAGGGAGGCAGATTCGCGTTGGGCTCCGGCGCTGAGTGCGTCAATGAGGTCATCCATCTCACCATCAAGCAGGCGTGGGATATTGTGGAAGCTCTGCCCGATGCGGTGGTCGGTAATTCGGTCCTGGGGGAAGTTGTACGTCCGTATCTTCTCAGACCTGTCGCCACTTCCTACCTGGGTTCGCCTGTCTCGCTCGATTCTGTCTGACTGCTCACGGCTCCTGATGTCATACAGACGGGTTCGTAGGACCGCCATCGCCTTCGTTCGGTTCTTGAGCTGCGAACGCTCATCCTGACACACGGCGACAACTCCTGTCGGTATGTGGGTAAGCCGCACCGCCGTGGTCACCTTGTTCACGTTCTGTCCACCCGCACCGCCCGAGTGAAAGAAGTCCATTCTGATGTCATCGGGGTTGATCTCCAGGTCTATCTCCTCAGCCATAGGAAGCACAGCGACCGTCGCTGCCGATGTGTGAAGCCGGCCGGATGCCTCAGTCTGAGGGACACGCTGCACCCGGTGCACACCACGCTCATACTTGAGCCGGCTGTAGGCTCCGGCACCTTTCACTTCGAAGACGGCTTCCTTGAATCCCTTTGTGCCACTCAGCGTGCTATCGATGACTTCGACTTGCCATCCTTTGAGCTGCGCGTAGCGCGTATACATCCTGAACAGGTCTGCCGCGAAAAGCGACGCTTCCTCGCCGCCTGTCCCGGCCCGTATCTCGACAATGACGTCCTTCGAGTCGTTCGGGTCAGTCTCGATGATGAACTGCTTGAGCGTCTCTTCGAGTTCCTCATGCTTCCCTGCAAGGCGACTCAGCTCTTCTTTCACCACAAGGCGCATGTCGGTGTCGGACGAGTCGTCAAGAAGCACGTGTAACTCTGCTATTTCCCGTTCCTGCTCCTGGTACTCTACGTATCTCGTGGCAGGCTCCTCGAGTAATGCATGCTCCTTTGCAAGCGCCTGCTGCTTCGCCCTGTCTGTCAACACGTCAGGCTGGATCATCTGACGCTCTATCTCGCGGTAGCGTTCGCGGATTCGTTCCAGTTTCTCGTATGTCATCGAGGCTTCCTTTCCAACTCCAACTCTGGATTGTAGTGCACACAGCCTCCCCGTTCAAAGCCACAAGGGAGCACAACGGCGGCCGCGACACTCAGTCAGCGGATGCCGGAGCGCCCAATCGCCTCCAGAGCGTGGCGATAGGCCTGAAGAGTGGCCTCGTCGAACAGTACGAAGACCACTCTGGTGACCGAGGCGGCTTCCTGCGACAGGAATCGTACGACGGAACTCAGCGCAACGGTCGATGCCTCGCGGACCGGGTACCCGTACGCGCCGGTACTGATGGACGGGAAAGCCACGCTGGTCAGATGCAGTTCCTCGGCAAGCTGAAGCGACTTCCGATAGGCACTGGCAAGTATATCCGCCTCGCCCTGTCCGCCTCCGTGCCACACGGGTCCGACGGTGTGTATCACGTGGCGAGTGGGCAGATTCCCGCCGCCGGTCGCGACCGCCTCTCCAGCCGGCAGCCGACCGCGCCGAGACACGATTGCCTTGCACTCCTCGAGGATGGACGCGCCTCCGCTGCGGTGAATTGCTCCGTCCACTCCTCCACCGCCCATGAGGCTGGAATTGGCTGCGTTCACAATCGCATCGCTGGCCTGTTTCGTAATATCTCCCAGCTCGATAGCGACAACTCTTTCTCCGACCGGGAACTGCATTCAGTGCCTCCATCCCGCCGCTTCCGGCGCCACGCCGGAGCCGGTGGGGCTCTTTGCCCCGCCGCACGACCGAGACTATAATACTGCAGTTATACCCGTCAGCATAAGGAGGTACGCTGCCGATGGCACTCAAGACTGCTCAGCAATATATAGATAGCCTTCGCTCGTTGAAGTCTGACGTCTGGTTGTTCGGTGAGAAGATTGAGAACTTCGTCGACCATCCGGTGATACGGCCATCCATCAACGCTATCGCGATGACTTACAAGGTCGCGCATGAGCCGGAGTGGGAGGACCTGGCCACAACCACGTCCAGTCTGACGGGCGAGAAGATTAATCGCTTCACCGCGCTCTTCATGAGCTGCGACGATATGGTCAAGAAGGTGAAGCTGCAACGCATGCTTGGTCAGCGTACGGGCTGCTGCTTCCAGCGGTGCGTCGGCATGGACGCCGTCAACGCCGTCTACAGCACCACGTACGAGATTGATGAGAAGCACGGCACCAAGTACCACGAGCGGTTCAAGGAATGGCTGAAGTACATTCAACAGAATGACCTGTGCGTGCAGGGTGCGATGACAGACGTCAAGGGTGACCGTGGGGTGAGCCCCAGTAAGCAGTCCGACCCGGACATGTTTGTCCACGTGGTCGAGCGACGCCCCGACGGCATAGTTATCCGCGGCGCGAAGGCGCACCAGACCGGCAGCGTGAATTCTCACGAGATGCTTATCATGCCTACGCTCACCATGCGGGAAGGCGACGAGGACTACGCCCTCTGCTGTGCCCTACCGTCTGACTCGAAAGGCGTCCACTTCATCTACGGTCGACAGTCGTGCGACAAGCGCAAGCTTGAGGAAGGCGACATCGACGTCGGCAACTACATGTTTGGAGGGCAGGAAGCACTGACGGTCCTCGACGACGTGTTCGTACCGTGGGAGCGAGTGTTCATGTGTGGCGAGGTCGAGTTCAGCAACCCGGTGGTCGAGCGCTTCGCCGGCAACCACCGTCAGAGCTACGGCGGATGCAAGCCGGGCATCGGCGATGTCCTGATTGGCGCGACTGCGGCCATGACCGAATACAACGGCGTTGCAAGGGCGTCGCACGTGCGTGACAAGATCGCTGAGATGAGCCATCTTGTCGAGACGCTGCACGCCTGCGGACTCGCTGCGTGTACGCAGGGCTCCAAGACGAAGGCCGGCAACTACCAGCCCGACATCCTCATGGCCAACGTCTGCAAGATGAACGTCACCCGCTACCCGTATGAGCTGTGCCGCATCGCCGAGGACCTGGCCGGTGGCGCACTGGTTACTATTCCGTCGGAGCGTGACCTCAGGAGTCCGGAGATCGGCAAGTATGTGGAGAAGTACTTCAAGGCGAAAGATGTGGGCGCCGAAGAGCGCCTTCGCATGCTCTCGCTTATCAACAGCATGACCTTTGGACTCACGGCCCCGAGCTACAGGACCGAGTCAATGCACGGCGCCGGCTCGCCACAAGCTATGAAGGTGATGATTGAGCGGCAGACGGATATGGAGGCGAAGAAGAAGGCTGCCCGGAAGCTGGCCGGTATCGACGAGCGCGAGAAGCTCACAGACTAGCAACACGAGCTCGGACGTGTCGAGCGGTGTTTGCTCGGCACCAGGGCGGCATACCGGGACGGGCGGCTGAGGCCGCCCGTCCCGCGTGTATAATGGCTCCATGTCTGGCGTGGCGCGCGGAGCAACACGTCAGGAGTCGACCGTCCATGGAGGACACCATGAGTGACACGTACGATGTCGAGGTGAAACTGCTTGCCATCACACCGGACGCAGAGACGCTGATCGAGACGGCCGGCCGGTTGTGCTGGAACACTCAAGACCGGACGGGGACAGTGCCTGACCGTATCCAGCGATGGATCGAGGTTGGCCATGAGTCGATGATCGAGCACGCATGTGCCACGTTCCTCATCCGAGGAAGCCGGGCGATGACACACGAGCTGGTTCGGCATCGGCTGGCAAGCTACAGCCAGCGCAGCCAGCGATACGTCCGGGAGACCGATCCTGCCTACATCGAGCCTCCCGAACTACAGCTTTCTGAGACGGCACAGGAAACGTACCGGCACGCCATGGAGAGAGCCTGGGAGGCGTATGGGCAGCTGCTCGCAGGTGGACTCAAGCCGGAGATAGCCCGCTATGTCCTTCCCAACGCCTGCTATACCGACATAATCTGTACGTGGAATTTCCGCGAACTGCGCCATGTCATCAGGTTGCGACGCTCGCCGCGCGCGCTCCCCGAAATCAGAGTGGTTGCTGAGAAGATACTCGAGATAATGATAGAGCAGGCGCCTCAGGTGTTCGAGGTCCTGTAGCCGCTCGGTAGCGGCACACTCGAGACGCAGCCTCGCGGGTCACGCTTCACGCGTCCCCTATCGCGATGTCGCACGCGTGTGCTCCGCTGAGGCGCACGATGTCCTCCGTGCGCAGGCGGACAAGCCGCGTTCGGGTCCCGCCACCGCACCACACGTGTTCCAGCAACAACACCTGACGGTCTATGTAGACCGCTATTCTCTTCCTGTGCCCCACGGGAGGAATGCCTCCAGTGGGAAAGCCTGTCGTTTTCTCCGCGATCTCGTCTGGTGCAATCCTGATACGGCGGGAACCGGAGCAGGATTCCAGCTTGTGTCTGCCTATCATGTGGTCGGCACGAACAACGCCTACGATCGGTCGAGCGCCATCGTCAAGGAATACGACGGTCTTCGCAATCTCGTGCAGTGGTATGCCGCTCGCACGTGCCGCCTCGCTGGCATGGTGGGTAGTCGTTTTCTCGATGAAGTCGAACTCGGCGTGGTTCGCCTTGAGGTACGCAGTGAGATTCATGGCCATCCTCAGGGGAACTGTTTGTGCCCACGGGTGCATGTCCGCCACCGGGCCAATGGTAGCAGACTGCCTGGCGCGCGAACACCAAGTGGGATATGCGCATTTCTTTGGGCAGGTACGGGAATGGAGCATTCTGCGAACAGCAGGCCGGTCCCCGGAATCGATGAGCCATTGACAGCCTGAAATCGCTTTCCGTAGACTAGAACCGTCGGTAGCCCTAAACGCAATCCGCCGCGCCTCGTGGAACGGAGAGACGGAAGGAGGATTCTGACACATGGGAGAGTCATTCACCTGAGGCCACTTCCCGCCCATCGGTCGACGGTCTTCGCTGTCGCATCACTTCCACGCTAGCCAGTTCAGCCCCGCGCGTTGCCGCATTCGGCCACTAGTGCGCCCTGTTCTCAGTCAAAACTTACGCCTATGCCTGCACACGCTGGCTGAAGTTAACGTACATAATACCACTGAAGGAGGATATCGAAATATGAAACTCGGAAAACGCTTTTGGAGAGGGTTCGCTGTTGTCGCGATGGCCCTCACACTCCTGGTGTTACCGGTTCTGGGCTGCGCACCGGAGGAGAAGGAGACAATCGTGTTTGGTGACCTCAGCTGGGACAGTGCTCAGGTATGTAACCGTATAGCCGCACAGATACTGAAGGATGGCTATGGTTACGAATCGGAATACATCCCCGGCGACACCATCACCATTCTGCAGGGTCTGCGGTCGGGTGATGTGGAAGTAAACATGGAAGTCTGGGTTGAGAACCAGCTCGAGCCCTACAACGAGGCGCTCGCAGCCGGTGATGTCATAGATCTGGGCAACAACTATGGAGATAACTACCAGGGATGGCTTGTCCCAACGTACATGATTGAAGGTGGCAGCGCGGTTGCGCCCGACCTCAAGTCGGTCTTTGACCTGCCCGAATACTGGGAGCTATTCAAAGACCCTGAGAACCCCGACAAGGGCCGCTTCATCAATTCCATCCCGGGCTGGATGTGCACGAACGTCAACTCAATCAAGCTCTCGACCTATGGGTTGTCCGACTACTACACTGACTTCATCACGGGTTCGGATGCAGCGCTGAGCGGGTCCATGGCTGCGGCCTACCAGAAGGGCGAGGCGTGGTTGGGTTACTACTGGGCCCCGACATGGGTGCTCGGCAAGTTCGACATGACTCTGCTTGAAGAGCCTGCGTACGATGAGGACCTGTTCACAGAAGAGGCTGGCTACGCATGTGCGTACCCGTCCAACAACGTCAACATTGCTTTGAATGCAGCGTTCGCCAACGCGAACCCCGACGTGGTGCAGTTGCTCGACAACTTTGAGACGACTACACCCATGATCAACGCCGTGCTGGCCTACATGCAGGAGAACGAAGCAAGCATCGACGAGGCTGCCCTGTTCTTCCTGACCGACTACGAAGATGTGTGGACGTCGTGGGTCTCTGGCGACGTGGCTGACGCCGTCAAGGCAGCCCTTCCCTAAAGCCCGAAAGAAGGCATTGGCATGGCAGATACCACTCATGACACCAATGGCCTCGGCGCAGACCGGGAGGTCTGCGTCGAGGTCAGGAAGCTCTGGAAGGTATTTGGCCCTGAGCCTGGTCGTGTGCTCGACGACCCGAAGCTTCGCGCTGCGACGAAAGAGGAAGTCCTGGCCAAAGTGGGATGTATCATCGCGTTGCGGGACGTGTCTTTCAGCGTGCACAAAGGCGAGTTCTTTGTCCTGATGGGGCTCTCGGGCAGTGGCAAGTCCACTCTCATCCGTTGCATCATACGGCTTGCAGAGCCAAGCGCAGGCAGCGTCTTCATCAATGGCAATGACATCTGCACGTTTGATGAAGAACGGCTTTCCGAGCTGAGACGTCACACTACGGGGATGGTCTTCCAACACTTCGGGCTTCTGCCTCACCGTTCCGTGCTCGACAATGTCGCCTATGGCTTGAAGATAAGGGGTGTGCCCCAGGAAGAGCGTTACGAGAGAGCCCGTACCAGCATCGAGAAGGTCGGGCTCAAAGGTTGGGAAGGCTATCTTCCCTCTTCTCTGAGCGGGGGCATGCAACAGCGTGTGGGAATCGCCCGGGCCTTGGCTGGCGACCCCGAGATACTGCTGCTGGATGAGCCGTTCAGCGGTCTCGACCCGCTCATCCGCCGTCAGATGCAGGACGAGCTGATTGAGCTTCAGGCGGAAATCCAGAAGACCATCTTGTTCGTCACGCATGACCTTCACGAGGCATTGAAGGTCGGGGACCGCATCGCCATCATGCGTGACGGCGAGATAATCCAAACGGGGACCCCGGAAGACGTCGTAGTCAATCCGAGCGACTCGTACGTGAGGCAGTTCGTGCAGGACGCGTCGCCGACCAAGGTCCTGACGGCGCGCACCGTGATGGAGCAGCCGACTGTCCTGCTGTACTCATGGCAGGGCCCGAAGGCTGCCCTTCAGACTCTACGCGATGCCAACCTGGACAGCGCGTTTGTGGTTGCACGCAACGCGCGTCTTCTGGGGCAGGTCACTGTTGAGGGTCTTGTCGCTCTCATCAGGAAGCGGGGCACCTTTCTTAAGGACGCGCTCAATCCGGACATTCTGACGTGCCACGCTGACTCCGTGCTGGATGACCTGGTGCCGCTTGTCGCTTCCACGCGCTACCCTGTGGCGGTCACTGATGAGGACAACCGTTTTCTCGGCGAAGTGTATGTCAGCACAATAATCGCAAACATGATCCAGGAACAAGGTCCCGAGGAGGAGGCAGAGACGGCGGAAGAGACGCGAGGGGCCTCTGGAGCGCCTGAGGAAGCAGGACTCAGCGAGGAGGACAGTGAGGCCCCCGTGGGTGGTCCGTCGGAAGGAGCAGAACAAGCATGATGGAATTCCCACAATTCCTCGAAATCCCGCTTGCCGACCTGATTGACGGCATCATTTCCTGGATACTGACCAACCTGGGAGGAGTGCTTGACGCTATCGGAGACGGGCTCCTGGGTGGATTGGTGGCCATGGAGCGCCTGCTTCTCTGGATTCCGTGGTTCATTATTGTGGTTGGCGTTGGCGTTGTCGCATGGATGGCGATGCGCCGCTGGTGGGCCGGCCCTCTGATGGGAGGATTTCTCCTGTTCATCGGCATGCTTGGATACTGGGACCTCGCAATGATGACGCTCGCCCTCATATTTGCGGCCGTCCTCATCTCCCTCGCCATCGGGCTTCCCACGGGCATCCTGATGGCCAGGAACGATCGGTTTGCCAGTCTCCTCAAGCCCGTGCTGGACGCGATGCAGACGATGCCCAGCTTCGTCTACCTCATTCCGGCTCTCATGTTCTTCGGCCTGGGCAAGGTGCCGGCAGTGTTCGCGACCATCATCTACGCCGTTCCTCCTGTCATCAGGCTCACGAACGTGGGTATACGCGGTGTGTCCCAGAGCGTTGTGGAAGCTGCTCAGGCATTTGGCGCAACGTCGCGACAGATTCTGTTTGAAGTGCAGCTCCCTCTCGCTTTTCCGTCCATAATGGTGGGCATCAACCAGACAACGATGATGGCACTTGCCATGGTCGTGATTGCCTCGATGATTGGCGCACGCGGGCTCGGCATGGAGGTTCTCCTGGCAATCAATCGAATCGAGGTGGGACGAGGCTTCGAGGCAGGTCTCTCAATTGTCCTTCTTGCCATCATGATTGACCGGATAACACATGCGTTTGCGTCCCGCCAGCAGTATACTGAGAGTTCATTATGAATTGACCGGAGAGGGGAATGAGGTCATGGCAACAGAGAGAGTCGCGATTTTCATCGACGGAAGCAATCTCTACCACGCACTCGAGTCGACCATGAAGCGCCATGACCTCAACTTCGCCGAGTTCGTGAAGAAACTCTGCGGCGAACGCGGCCTCCTTCGTACCTACTATTACAACGCCCTCCAGGATGCGAGCCAGCGCCCGGACGCCTTTCGTGAGCAACAGGAGTTCCTTGAGACCATGAGAAAGACGCCCTATCTCGAGGTGCGACTTGGAAGCATCAAGACCGCCCAGGGCACGCAAGTGGAGAAAGGCGTCGATATCATGCTTGCGACCGACCTTCTCTACTTCGCATGGAACAACTTCTACGATACGGCGGTGCTGGTGAGCGGCGATGCAGATTTCGCGTATGCATTCCAGGCTGTGAAGAACATGGGAAAGCATGTCGAGGTGGCCTACTTCGAGGGAGCTACGTCGCGCGACCTGTTGAATGTCGCCGATGCCCGCCAACAGTTGGACCGCAAGTTCTTCAATGGCCTATGGAGCGGAAGACGGAGCCGTCGGCGCCGTTCCTCGGCGTCGTCATCTCAGGCAGCGGCGAGCACTCCGCAACCTGCACCTGGCACCCCGCAACCTGCAGCGGGACCGCCCCGGCCGCCTGCAGCGCCTCCGGTCAACCGTCATGGCGGCTGAACACGAGGACTGCGTTCATCCCGCCGAAGCCGAATGACTCGGACAATGCTGTCTTCACGGGGGCTTCCCGCTTGACGTTCGGCACGTAGTCGAGGTCGCACTCGGGGTCAGGCGTGTCGTAGTTCGTCGTGGGAGGGATCACTCCCCGGGAGAGAGTGAGCGCAGTGAATATCGCCTCGACGGCTCCCGACGCGCCCCACATGTGGCCCAGCATGGACTTGTTGGAACTGACCATCAACTTCTTGCTGTGCATGCCAAACACCCTCTTGATTGCCTTTGTCTCAGCGAGGTCTCCCAGGATGGTGCCTGTTCCATGGGCATTGATGTACTCGACTTCCGACGCAGACAGCTCCGCGTCCTCGAGTGCCAGCTTGATGCAGCGTGCCTGGCTCTCGAACTCGGGCTTCGTTGGGTGGAACGCGTCGATGTTCGAGGCGAATCCGACCATCTCCGCATAGATGTGTGCTCCCCGTTCCCTCGCTCGTTCCAACTCCTCAAGAATGATGACGCCCGCCCCTTCTCCGCTCACGAACCCGTCACGATGTAGTTCAAACGGTCGGCTCGCTGCCTGAGGTTCATCGTTCCTGGTCGACGAGGCCTGCAGTCGGGCGAGACTGTCGATGAAGATGGGCACAATCTGCGCTTCAGCAGCTCCGGCCACCATGATATCTGCCTCGCCGTACTGTATGAGGCGCATCGCGTCCCCGATGGCGTGGCCACCACTCGCACATGCAGTGCTCACTCCGCGGCTCGGCCCCTTGATACCGAAGGCCACGCTGATGTCATTCGCGCCCGCGCTTGGGATGTACATGGACGCCAGCATTCGCGTGATATCCTCGAAGCTGCCCTTGGATGCTGTCCTCATACCGTGGCACAGTGTTCCAATCCCTCCCATGACGGTCCCCAGTATTACGCCGGTCCGCCACGCGGTTGCCTCATCCAGTACCAGCCCCGCGTCGTCAAGGGCCATGTGCGTTGCAGCCATGCCGTATTGTGCAAAGAGGTCGGAGCGCCGGGCATGCTTCTTGCTCATGTAGCGTTCTGCCTCGAATCCGTGTACTTCGGCGGCAATCTGGGTGTCGAGGCCGGTGGGGTCGAACCGCGTGATTCTGCCGGCACCGGATGTGCCCCGGCACAGGGCGCTCCACGATTCCTCAACGCTTGTGCCCAACGGTGTTACGGCACCGACGCCGGTGATAACCACTCTTCGTCCGTTCTTCATTCTGTACTGATCCCCCTCGAGTCTTGTGCGCCCCTCGCAGCTAGCGCATGCGATTTCCAGAGGCTGATGATTCCACCCGTGCCGTGCCCAGGGTCGTGACAGCGCCATCCTGGTTGCGAATCCAGACTTCACACTCAGTATCCCGCACTGTCCCGGAATACTGCTCAGACACCACTCTTCCGCCCGCAGTCAGCACGCTGCCGGCCACATCCATCCCCCGATGCTGCACAGTGAGTTGTTTGATGGCCGTGCCGTCGCCCGCGTAGTCCTTGAGCATCTGCCCGATGATGGCTGTCTTGTACAGCCCCTGGATAATCGGCCCCGGAAGCCCCACTGAACGCGCGTAGTCAGCATCGTAGTGTATATCAACGAACTCCGCCGTAGCGGTTGCGAACATCGCCAGATAGCGCACTGTGACAGGCCCGACCGTGTATTCACTCATGCTGTCCGGTCCTTGCACTGGAGCCTTTTCCGCAACTGCCCCACGTGTGAGGGGAAGCGCCGGCGCAGGCTCTAACGCAGCGCAGCATATCTTGCGGCGCAGAAGCAGCTCTCCCTCCGCGTTCGTGAACGCCTTCTCGAACGTGTAGAAGAGCAATCGCCCGCTCCTCCCTTGCTTCTCGTACGCGTCCACGAAGCGCTCTTGGCATACGAGCGTCATGCCTGGTCGCACAGGCGCCAGGAAATCGAACTCGTCGCCGGTTGCTACGGTCAGCCATCCCGCGGGAAGGGGCAGGGCCAGACCGAACATCGTGCGTGGGTCACCGGCAGAAATACCTCGCAGCCCGATGGCACCTCCGAAGAAGGTGGGTGGGGCCACGATTCCACCGTGCTTCGTACCCCGGGCGTATTCCTCATCCCGGTAGAGTGGGTCGGGGTCCATAATCGAATCGGCGAAGTACTTCACCGAGCCGGGGTCGACAACGTACCTGGTCGGCGCCGATTCCTGCCCTATGCAGCGCCTCAGCGCGGCAAGTTCCTCAGACATACTCTCTCCATGTACTGCGCCTGGCAGGCCGCCCATGCTCTATCGGGGCGACGCTGCCCCTCGGAGGACCGGGCTTCTCCCGGTGTCGCACGTCCGTCGGTTCGAGGATGACGGGTGCTCGCGACGTCGGACCTCTGCTACTGGCCGGCCCCGGGAAACACTGTGGGGAAGGGGGGACTCGAACCCCCACGCCTTGCGGCACATGATCCTAAGTCATGCTCGTCTGCCAATTCCGACACTCCCCCACGAACGGGCGCCACGTAGCGCTGAGCAGCCTCCTGTGAACGTTGGGAACGATTCGTTGAACTCCGTGCGTGCGGACTGCTCATGAGTGCAGCCCTTCACGCAGTCCGAGCCTTCCGGCACGAGTCCACACACGGTTCAATTCTAGCAGATGGCGCCTTGCAGGTTCGGTTGCCAGGGTGCTGCAGCCGGAGGAAACAGTGACTTCCCTGCAGCATCTCCGCGCGGCCGTGGACGCTGCAGCTACCATCGCGAGAGCCCGGAGGCCGACGAATCGACCACACCAGAGCTGTCACCTGGAGAGAATGCCGTGCTATCGGGCCACGGGAAAGCAGTCTCGAATGAACCGTGCCGTCCGTGGCGGTGGTCCCGTATTAAGTCTCAGCAATCCTAGCCTGCGTGATATCATGGGCATTCGCACGGCCGCGTCGTCCGTCCCGCCGATGGCCGGCTGAAGGGAGAGCCAGAACATGAGCCATGAATTCCGGCGTGCCACTGACGAAGAGCTCGCGGACTGCATCATCACCTACCGCCAGGTGCCGGCGGCACAGCTCGCAAAGGGGGCAATGAGCCACATCCTCGCAGGCAAGAACATGACACTCAGTTTCGCCAGTCTCAGTGCCGGCTCCTACTTCCCCGTGCACAGTCATCCCTACGAGCAAATGATGCTTGTCCTCGAGGGCGAGCTCGACGCAATCCTTGAGGGCGTTCTCTATCGCATGAGACCGGGGGACGTCATCCTATTCCCTGCGGGGTTGGAGCATGGCGCCCAGATGCGAGAACAGAGTTGTGAGATACTGGATATCTTCTCCCCCGCTCGACCGGACTACGAGGAGAAGCTCAAACAGGCCGTCTTGGCCGACGGGTAGGGTGAAGTCCGCTGCAGGGGATTCCGTGCGCATGAACCTGCAGCCAGCTCTCTACACGAGATGGCAGAGAAACGTTGGTGTTGGGAATGTGGTGCTGTCGCGCACGTCGCGGCGTACACTGCGTGAAAGGCTGTAGTCGTATTGCCACGGACTGACGCAGCGGCGCAGAGCCGCCTCCCTGGCAAGAACGAACCTGCTGCGCACTAGTGCGTTTCCCATTCCCTGGCAGCAGCCACCATGACCTCGAGCTTCT
>CAZQML010000125.1:0-5137 GCA_964594245.1 uncultured Dehalococcoidales bacterium
GATGTCCTCGCCAGGCTCGGGTTCGCGAATGTCGACGTGCACCTCGTTTCGAAGTCCAGCCTTGGCTGGCTGGATGATGCCCCGTACGACGCAATCGTCGTTTCCGCAGGGGCCCCCTCTGTGCCGGCGCTGCTCCACGGACAGCTCCAGTGGAACGGTCGCATGGTAATTCCGGTGGGCTCGCGCTTCCAGCAGGACCTGCTCAAAATAACGCGGCTTCCTGAAGGCGACAGAGTAGAGAACATGGGTTCCTGCTTCTTCGTACCGCTCATCGCCGACGACGCCTGGCGAGCGTGAGAAGAGTGGAGTGCCCCCAAGGGGATTCGAACCCCTGATCTCCAGCTTGAAAGGCTGGCGTCCTAGGCCTCTAGACGATGAGGGCGAGCTTGAACTTCACGGGTAGATCGGCAGCGCGTCGAGGCCAGAGTCCTCAGGGAACCCGCACATGAGGTTCATGTTCTGAACGGCCTGCCCTGCCCCACCCTTCACAAGGTTATCAATACAGCTGATGACGAGCAAACGACCCGTCCGGGAATCGAATCGCGGGAATACGTGGCAATAGTTGCTGCCCCACACGTGTTTCGTAGCCGGCGGCGCGTCAACAACCTTCACGAACCGCGCGCTCTCATAGAAGTCGCGATAAGCCTGGACAACTGTCTGGCCCGCCTTATCCGTCTCCCGCAGCCAGTCCTGCGACAGCTGCAAGTAGCACGTGCTCAGTATGCCTCTCGTCATCGGAACAAGGTGAGGCTGGAAGATTACATTCTCCAAGTTTGAGTTCAGCAGCGCGCACTCCTGGCGTATCTCGGGCATATGCCTGTGTCCTGACACCGCGTAGGCCGCGACGCTTTCATTGCATTCGGGGTAGTGAGTCGTCACCGTGAGACTGCGGCCGGCTCCGGAAACGCCTGACTTGCTGTCGACGATTATGTCACCTTCTGTCATCTGCGAGGCCATCGCGGGCGCAAGCGCCAGTATCGCTCCCGTCGGATAGCAGCCCGGGTTTGCCACGAGCTGCGCCTGCGCAATCTCGGCGGCGTGCAGCTCCGGCAGGCCGTACGCGGCAGATGCCAGAAGCTGGGGACAGGGATGCGAGGTGCCGTACCACTCCTCGTACTCGCGCGCGTCCTTGAGCCTGAAGTCGGCGCTGACGTCGATGACTCTCAGTCCCTGCTTCAGCAGGGGCTCGACAATCTCCGCGCTCGCCTTGTGAGGCATGGCCGAGAACACGAAGTCCACCGAGCTGTCCAGCTCGGGCTGTATCACCAGGTCTGAGCTTGCGAGGTGGGGAAAGACCTCAGACAGGCGTTTGCCGGCGAGGCTGCGCCCGGTCACGGAGCAAAGCTGCACTTCGGGGTGCTGCAACAGCAAGCGAGCCAGGTCGACCCCGATGTAGCCGGTGACGTTTATGATTGCGGCGCGAATCTGTGCCATGGTTCAAACGCGATTATACACCACCGCGTTCGCGCCTCACCATTTCGCGTAGGACAGGTGAGCGATGCCGGCAACGGCCTTCTTTGACTCGTAACCGAGCCATGCGGTACAGTTGGAAGTTCATTATTGCGTTCGGAGGCTGAGATACGATGCCTAAGATTTACTTTATCGACGTAACAAATCGGGACGGTGTTCAGACAGCCCGACTTGGTCTTTCGAAGCTGGAGAAGACCATGATGAACCGCTACCTCAACAGGATGGGCGTCTTCCAGTCCGAGTTTGGATTTCCCACCACGAAGCACGAATCTCTGTACCTTCAGGCCAACCTTGAGCACCAGGAGAACGGACACATGCGGCCGATGCGCCTGGCAGGCTGGCTGCGAGCCACTCCCGAGGATGTGGAATTGGCATTCAGGATGGTTCCAAAGCTCAAACATCTGACGTTGTCGATTTCCACCTCTCAACAGATGATCGTCGGGAAGTGGGGTGGTAGACTGGGAGAGGATGATGTGATTGAAAGCATGACGCGGGCGCTGGATTCTGCACACGAGCGTGGTGTGGAGTCCATCGGCGTCACCGCAGAGGATGGCTCCCGGACGGACCTTGACTTTCTGCTTCGTTTCGCGCGCGCGGCCAAAGAGCACGGCGCGGATAGACTTCGTTACGCCGACACGCTTGGGTACGACAATCCGTTCTCAATATACGACACGGTGAAGACGCTCGCCGAGACAATTCAGATGCCGATCGAAATTCACTGTCACGGCGACCTCGGGATGGCGGTAGCCAACTCCCTGGCGGGCGCCAAAGGTACCCTGGACGGCGGCCAGGACGTCTACATCAATACTACGGTCAACGGCATTGGCGAGCGGGCGGGCAACGCCGACCTGGTCGCCACGATTCTCGCTGTCACCAAGTCGAAGGGCTTCGCGGGAAGGTATGAACTTGGAAGGCCCATCGCTCTGAACCGTGCGTGGAAGATAGCACAATTCGCCAGCTACGCATTCGGCGTTCCTATTCCTGTCAACCAGCCGGCGGTTGGTGCGAATGCGTTTGCGCATGCCTCAGGCATCCACGCCGACGGCGTTCTCAAGGACCCTGAGAACTACGAGCTCTATAGCTTCTCGGAACTCGGGCGAGGAGAGCCGGAGCTTGTGGAGACCGGCAGAGAGATCTGCTCCGGCGAGTACGGTGGTGTTTCCGGTTTCCGACACCTTATGGGCCGGATGGCGGTGACTTTCGACGACGCCGAGGACGCACGCACGAAATTGGAGCTGGTGCGCTACGCGAACGTGCTCGCGCAGAAGCCACTGACCACGGACGAGCTCAAGTTCATCTGCAAATACCCTGAGATATCACGTAAGCTGCTCACGCTCGTGCCCGACTAGCCGCGACCTTGACACATGTCGACGTCCAGTCGATAATTCAAGGCTGAGACAGCGAGCGGGTGTAACTCAGTGGTAGAGTTCCTGCTTCCCAAGCAGGCTGTCGCGGGTTCGAATCCCGTCGCCCGCTCCACCTCTCTCAACCGGGTATCCGCTCGCCGCTGCGCAGGTCGATTCTCTCCGCACGAAACACGCTCTTCCCGCTGCTTCATCCAGCTACATTCCCGGGACCGTCACTCATGTTCAACACCGCAGAGCGTGGCGTGGCTGGACGTGGGCAAGCGCTGGAGGGCCCGGGTCACGGGAGTGGTCCTACGCTTCATCGAACGTCCTCAGATACTGCCCGGCAAGCTCCCTGTACTTTCGGAAACAGGAGTTGTAGGTTTCGTGGTTCGTCAGGTCCGGTTCGATACGGAATGATGTTTTCACGCTGACCTGCGCTATCTGACTCAGGTCTGCTTCACCACAGCCTGCAACCGCAACCAGTGCTGCTCCAAGCGCCGAAGCATCCTGCACGTACATCTGGTCAACGGGAAGGCCAAGAACGTCCGCGACAATCCGACACCACGCCCGGCTCTTGGCACCGCCACCGCACAAGCGGATGTCTGATACAGCATCCCAATTGAGCAGCGCCGCACAGTCGCGAAGTGAGTAGGCCACTCCCTCCTGGACAGCTCGTAGAAACGCTGGTCGACTGTGATTGATTGTGACACCGCTGAAGCCACCTCTGATACGGCTGCTCCAGTACGGCGCACGCTCGCCAAGCAGGTATGGATGAAACAGCATCCCGTCCGCCCCGGCGGGAGCCTGGCCCACCAGATCGTCCAGGCTGTCGTATGTGCTATCCGCCTCATCCATTCCAAAGAGGCGCAGGACCCACTGAAGGGAGGTGGTTGCGGCGTTCGTGCCAGCCTGGTAGTACCAGAGCGGCCGCACGGGATGGGGATACAACATGCATCCCTTGCGCCACGCGGGGCCGGCAGTCAGGGTCATGACGCCGCCGGCAGTTCCAAGGCGTATCACTGCGACTGAGGGGTTGGTCGCCCCAACTCCAATGAGTTCCGCCGCAGAATCGAGCATTCCGCTCACCACAGGTACCCCCATCCGCAGGCCCATGTCGGACGCTGCCAGAGCAGTGAGTCCTCCAACGATGGTGGTCGACGAATGGATGGCGGGAACAGAGTTCGGCGTCAATCCCGCCAGGTCCAACAGGTCATTGTCCCAGTCTAGGGAATCCGCATCAACAAGGAGGGAACTCACAGCCGAGCTGTGGTCCGCCACAAGCTCACCGGTGAGCCTGTACGCCAGATAGTCCTTGGAGAAGAGCACGTATCGAATCCGCGAGAACACCTCGGGTTCAGTCTCCCTGACCCATGCGAGCTGCGCAAGAGACCATGTGCAGTTGATGGAGTTCTGCGTTTTGGCCTCAATCAAATCGCCGGATTCATCCGTCAGACGCCTGACCTGAGCTTCGCTTCTGAGATCACTCCACAGCATGGCAGGCCGCACCAAGTGGAAATTCTCGTCCAGCATCGAGGGAATGTGCGAGGTGCCTGACAGACCGATTCCCCTGATTTGATGAGCCGATACCTGCGTCTTTTCGACCACCTCGCGCACGGCGATGCAGGCTGCGTCGTACCAGTCGTCAGGGTTCTGCTCCACATGACCGGGGTGGGGATAGAAAGTCTCGTAGACGGATGACGCCAGGCCCAACGGTTCACCATCGAAACCAGCCAGCATGACTTTCACGCTGCCCGAACCAACATCGATGCCCAGGCAATAGCTGTCCATTACGGTGCCGTACTCAGATTGTCTCTGCCTTGTTTCCAACCAGTCACGTATCGGTTGTTGCGCCGGACCTGACCGCGCCGGTCATCTCCGAGAACTTGCTGATCATGGCGCCCACCTCCGTATTGACGGAAATGAAGCGCATGCCCTTGCCGATGAGACTGGTGATGTACGGCAGACTGCTGTGATGAATGCCGGTGGCGATGTTCTTTGCCTTGCCCACCTGCACCACGCGCTCGATGGCCTGTTCAATTTGTCCGGCGTCACTGTTCCCGTACGAATGGGCGAGATCTGACGGGCCGACAAAGAGCACGTCGATGCCTTCAACTTCACTGATGGCGTCGATATTCTCCACCCCCCGCTTCGTCTCGATCTGCACCATGAGCATGACTCTGCTGTTGGCTAACGCTGTGAACTGAACAGGGTCAGGCTTGCCGAATCCACTGTGCGCCCGCCGCAGTGAAAGTCCGCGTGAACCCATGGGGGCGTACCGAATCAGGTCCAGAGCCTCTTCGACCTGCTCCACAGTCTCG
>CAZQML010000126.1:0-5620 GCA_964594245.1 uncultured Dehalococcoidales bacterium
TCGTTCGGCAGGTCGATCTTGCGGTGTTCCATCGGGTAGTAGCCCTCGCGCCCGAACAGGTCGTATTCGAGCGTCAAGCCTGTCTTGGCGAGAGCGATGCGGTTGTCCCGTTCCCGCACTGCCCGGTCGATGTGGTCCATGGTCGTCTTGCTGAGGTCTCCTCCGACCTCATCCACGATCCGCACGGCCTCCATTGCCGAACCCTCTCCCTGTCCGGGGTGTATGTTGAGGTTTGCGCCTGTGAGCTTCTGCGCACGCGCCGCAGCACGAAGTGATTTCCTCTCATTGGGCGTCATCGGCCAGGACAAGCCAATCTCTCCTATCAGTCCGGCGCAGATGCCTTTCGTCCCGACTCCTTCATCGATGTCTCGTACTATCTCCTCGGTTATCTCCTCCTCGGTCTTCTCGTCCATGTCGGGAGGAAGCGATGGGTCGATGTAGTAGCCGGAGCCCATGAGAATGTTCAAGCCGGTTGCCCTGGAGATGCGAGCGAGGGCTGCCGGAGAGCGCCCCAGCCCGATGTTGCTCATCTCAACGACCGAGTTTCCCCCTGCGAGCTTGAAGTGCATGATTTCGTCGATGGCTTCCTGCTCATCCATGAACGTAAGGTCGTCCAGGTTCGTGAACCGGTGGTAGGTGAGCCACCACAGGATATCCACCGATACCGGGCGGTAGGCCATTTCCTTTTCGAATGCGTCCGCGGGCTCGACAAACCACCCTGTGCCGTCACTCATAAGGTGCTCGTGTGGAAGCGTGATGCCGAGGTCCCCGGCTTCGATGAGCCCCAGGACTGTCTGAATCTTTCCCTTGCGTTCCTCTCGTTTCATCGAATTCCCCCTTGTGTGTCCTTCTTGTTCGACTAGCCGCTCTCGCGAAGCGCGGCCTGCGATACTGCCATCACTCGTGTAGCCCTATCTTGAGGTCATTCACATTGGTGCCGGTGTGCCCTGTGATTACGGCGTCATTCAGTGTCTGCAACAGAGGGCTGACATCGTGGCGCGAGAGCGCATCTGCAATGTCAAGCCCCGCGCTGCGAGCGCGTACTACCGTGGATGCGTCGGTGAGAGCTCCGGCAATGCCGGTTGGACCGTCGGTACCGTCTGTGTCCAGCGACAGGATTACCATCCCGTTCGCTGCAAGTGACAGGGCGGCGCTTAACGCGAACTCCTGGTTGGGCCCTCCCGTGCCGCCGGCCGAGGCGAGGGTCACGGTTGTCTCCCCGCCGGCAATGACGGCGGTTGGCCCCATGCGTCTTCTGGAGTCAGAAGCAAGCTGTGCGAGCTGCTCGCCGAATAACCGGCCCTGCTCGATGCTGTCGCCTTCCATCTCGCAGGTCAGGATGCGTGGACTGAAGCCGAGGCGGCGGGCTTCCTCGGCCGCAGCTTCGCAGACTTCACCGCTTCGTAGCAGCAGGAAAGTGTGTACGGGCATGTCTCCGAAGTCCTTCGGGTTCTCCATGACGGGCGTCGCCTCCCGGAGGTATCGGGCCGCGGCAGCCGGCATGGAGTCCCACAGAGCGTAGTCGTCAAACACGCGCCTCGCGTCCTCAAACGTCGATGTGTCCGGAACCGTCAGGTCGGTGATGTAGTCATACGGGTCGCCTGTCACGTCTGAGACTGTCAGATTGACTATCTCCGCGGGGAAGATGTCCAGTGCGAGCCGTCCTCCCTTGATTTGAGACAGGTGTTTCCGGACGGCGTTTATTTCGCGTATGCCGGCGCCGCTCTGGAGCAACAACTCATGCACCCGTGCCTTGTCCTCGATGGTCAGCCCTTCAGCAGGGTAGGAGGCAAGAGCGGAGCTGCCGCCCGTAATGGCGCAGAAGACGATGTCGCCAGCCCTTGCCTGCCTGGCCAACCGCTTCATCTCCTTCGCGGCCTCGAAGCCTCGGGCGTCCGGCAGCGGATGGCTGGCCTCTCTCAGGTTGACGGTGTGCGTGCTCGCCTCCTGGCCCTCTTTGACGATGACCAGGCTGTACGTGATGCGGTCGCGGAGCACGTCCTCGAGGGCCTGTGCGATTGGCAGGCTGGCCTTGCCTGCACCGAGGACATACATGTCTCCTCTCTGCGACAGATCGAAGTCGAGCCGCCCGACACGCAGGCGTGCCCCTTCGAGATGTACCAGTTCCCTTGTGGCGCGGTACGGATTGACCCGATGAAGCGCGTACTCAACGATGTCGAGGGCGGCCAACCTCAGGTCCCGGTCCCCGTGTGACACCAGTTCGTCTCTGTTCTTGACGTACATACGTCTTCGATCGACGCTGTGCCGGATGCAAGCTCGTGCCTAGACGGGTTTCCTGAAGTCCTTTCCCGCGTATGTCGCCGTGCTGCCCAGTTCCTCCTCAATCTGCAGGAAACGGTTGTACTTGGCAGTGCGCTCGCTTCTCACGGGAGCGCCTGTCTTGATCTGGCCGGCGTTGAGCGCCACGGCGAGGTCGGCTATTATCGGGTCCTCGGTCTCGCCCGACCGCTCCGAGACGCACACGCCGTAGCCATTCCTGAAGGCCATTGTGGCCGTCTCCATGGCCTCGGTCAACGTGCCGATCTGGTTGACTTTCCACAGTACGGCGTTGGCGGCTCCCGACTCGATTCCTCGCGCGAGTCGCTCTTTATTGGTCACGAACAGGTCATCGCCGACAATCTGTGTGTCAACGGCCTTCGTGATGGCGGAGAAGCCCTCGAAATCATCCTCCTGCAGAGGGTCTTCAATGGAGGCGATGGGGTACTCGGAGCATAGCTTCTTGAAGAACTCGATGACATCCTCAGTGCTGAGCTGCTTCCCCTCGAAGTTGTACGTGCCGGACTTTCGGTCATAGAGATGGGTTGCGGCGCAGTCGAAGGCGTAGACAATCTTTCTTTCGTAGCCGGAACGGCGCACCGCTTCCGCCAGGAGGTCGAGGGCTTCTCTGACGTCGACGATTGGAGGCACCACTCCGCCTTCGTCGCCGACGTTGATGGCGAGCTTC
The DNA here is from genome assembly GCA_964594245.1 of uncultured Dehalococcoidales bacterium. Classification (GTDB taxonomy): domain Bacteria; phylum Chloroflexota; class Dehalococcoidia; order GIF9; family AB-539-J10; genus SKVJ01. Next base: position 2,966 of record CAZQML010000126.1, read on the forward strand.
CCGTACCGCTCGGCCGTCATCGGACGCAGTATGGCGTTGACCTCGGCGGTTATCTGCAGGGCCTCGGAGAAGCTCTTCGCACCGACCGGCATCATGATGAACTCCTGGAAGCAGAGGTCGTTGGAGGATAGCTTGCCGCCGTTCACAAGGTTCATCATTGGGACAGGCAGAACGTGGGCGCTCGAATTGAGGTAGCGGTACAGCGGCAGCCCGAGGGTGGCTGCGCCTGCCCGCGCCACTGCGAGAGACACACCGATGATGGCGTTCGCGCCCAGCCGTGACTTGTTCGCAGTTCCGTCGAGGGCAATCATGAGTTGGTCTATGTAACGCTGGTTCGTTACGTCTTCACCGGCAAGTTCGCCAGCAATGGCGGAGTTGACGTTCTTCACTGCCTTGAGTACTCCGAACCCGGAGTATCGCTGCCCACCGTCTCTCATCTCGAACGCCTCGTGGCTTCCGGTCGAGCGGCCGCTCGGCACATCAGCACGTCCGCGTACGACGCCATCGACTGAGACATCCACCTGGACGGTAGGAGTTCCCCGGCAGTCGATGATCTCACGTGCCTTGATAGCTGTGATTGCGTTGCGCTCCGCCACGTCTTGCCCTCCTCGTCTGTTTCGTCGCAAAGAACGAAGGGGGATTGAAGTCCTCAATCCCCCCTGGATGTTGCCGGTCGAAGCGTCGAGTTCATATCTATGGTCGACGCACGAATCATATTCCGGGTTCGATGCGGTGTCAATTCGCGTCTCGTGGCTCTCACCGCAGGCCGTGTCCTACAGAATCGGTCCTGTGTAGTACATGATGAGCGGCTCGCGGTATCGCGAGTTCATCTCCTGCCGCGCCGGCTTGCCCGAGGCAACGGCGACCATCTCCTCCAGAAGCCGCTGGCCCACATCGGCAACCGTCTCGGTTCCCTCGATGATGCTGCCCGCATACACGTCGAAGTACTCTTTCTGTGCGATGTCCTGCGGACTGCTGAACAGCTTCAGTACAGGCACGGTGGGGATTCCACCAACTGCGCACGTGAAGTTGTGGTACATGGTGGGCAGTCCGGCACCGTAGTTCAGGCTCATGACCTGGGCGCCGCCGGCTGCGAAGCCAAGGAATATCTGTGGGGTGTTTGCGGCACCGTCCATGAAGTACATGCCCTTGCCGGAAGGGCGCTCGCTCCACTCAAGTACGCCGCTGATGGGGCTCCTGCCGCTCTTCGCGATGGCGCCGAGCGACTTCTCTTCAAGAGTAGTCATGCCGCCACGGATGTTGCCGGGATTCGGCTGAGAGCCACGTATGTCCTCTCCCGTGGCAAGGATGCGTTCCTCAAGTCGCCTACCCATCTCGACGATGCGCGCCGCGACCTCGTCGTTGACGGCCCGCCGCGCGAGGAGGTGCTCTGCACCGATGATTTCCGTGGTTTCAGAGAAGATGAAGGTGCCTCCTGCGGCCACGAGCGCGTCGGCTACCCAGCCGACGGCTGGGTTGCACGCCATGATGGAAGCGGGAGTCGAGCCCGTACACTTCGACGCAAACGTGAGATAGCTGATATCGAAGGGCTCTCTCCGGAGGAGTGACGCATCGGCGAGCATCTGCCTGGCGGCATGGATACCCTTCGCGACGGCGTTGTCGTAGTTGCCCTCCCGCTCGATTGTGACGAGTTCTACAGGCTTATGTGAGGCGGCCGCAATCTCTTCAGCGATAGGAGCTGCGGGAGGGCCGTCGCAGCCGATTCCGACCATCACTACAGCCGCTACGTTTGGGTTGCAGCCGAGGCCAACCAGGGTGCGATGGACCATGTCCTTGTCGGAAGGGATGTTCACGCAGGCCGCGTTGTGGGTCAGGGCCACGACGCCCCCGCCAACCTCTGTGGCGATTCGGTCGGCAAGTTCATTGCCGCACTGGACGGCGGGGATCACGGCCACGTAGTTGCGGGCTCCTGCGGCGCCATCGGGCCGCGCATATCCGAGGAATTCCATGCCATCGCCTCCTGCGTGCGAGTTCCTACAGTAGGGGGCCGGTGTAGTACATGACCATCATTTCTTTGTAGCGGGAGTTCATCTCCTGCCTGCATGGCTTGCCGGATGCGATTGCGACCAGTTCCTCCAGGACGCGCTGGCCAACTTCGGGAATGGTCTCTTTGCCCTCGATGATTGTCCCTGCATAGATATCGAAGTAGTCCATCTGGGCCATGTCCTGAGGACTGCTGAATGACTTCAGGACCGGCGCGATGGGAATGCCGCCTACCGCGACGGTGTAATTGTGGAGCATGGTTGGAAGGCCTGCGCCATAGTTGAGACTCATGACCTGTGCTCCCCCGGCCGCGAAGCCGAGGAATATCTGGGGCGTGTTGGCCGAGCCATCCATGAAGTACATGCCCTTGCCGGGCGGGCGCTCGCTCCACTCAAGGACGCCGCTTATCTTGCTCTTGCCGCTCTTGGCGATTGCGCCAAGTGACTTCTCCTCAAGCGTCGTCATGCCTCCACGGATGTTGCCCGGCACAGGTTGCGAACCACGGATGTCAACGCCTGAGTCCTTCATTCGCTGCTCCATGCGCAGGGCGACTTCAACGATGCGTTCCGATACTTCCTTCGTTGCCCCGCGCCTGGCAAGCAGGTGCTCCGCGCCGATTATCTCTGAGGTCTCGGAGAAGATGAACGTCCC
>CAZQML010000127.1:0-7292 GCA_964594245.1 uncultured Dehalococcoidales bacterium
TTTTGGGACGACTCGGCCTTGTAGCTCCGGGGCGGCGAGAAGCGAAACAAGGGGGGACTCCTGAATGAGAATCACCGCGATTGAAACCATCCGGCTCTCCAGTTCTCCCAATCTGCTGTGGGTTGAGGTCCACAGCGACGAAGGAGTGGTCGGGTTGGGCGAGACATTCTTCGGGCCAGGTGCGACCGAAGCGCACATACACGAGACTGTGGCTCCCCTGATACTCGGCAAGGACCCGCTGCGCATCAATGATTTCGGGCGGTACACGGTCGGCTATGTGGGCTTCGTTGGCGCAAGCGCCGAGATGCGTGGCGCCTCGGCGATTGACATAGCCCTGTGGGACCTGTGGGGCAAGTCAACGGGACAGCCTCTGCACCAGTTGCTCGGTGGCCGGGTGAGAGACTCAATCCCGGTTTACAACACCTGTGCGGGCACCCGCTATGTGCAGGACGGCGCCGTGCAGGACACGCGTTTCTACGGTCTGGATAGGAAGGACCCGAGGGGATACGAGGACCTCGATGCGTTTCTTAACCACGCGGACGAGCTTGCGCTCAGCCTGCTCGACATGGGAATTACAGGCATGAAGATATGGCCCTTCGACTTCGCTGCCGAGCGCTGGCAGGGCAGTCATATCACCAAAGAAGAGCTGGCCAAGGCGTTGGAGCCGTTTGCTAAGATTCGCAAGGCGGTCGGCGACCGCATGGACATCATGGTCGAGTTGCATGCGATGTGGCATCTGACTCCGGCGCGGCGTATCGCCGAGGCTCTTGAAGAGTTCAACCCGTTCTGGATTGAGGACCCGGTGCGCATGGACCACCTGTCGAGCCTTGGCGCTTTCGCCACCGGGACCAACGTGCCCGTTGCCACCGGCGAGACGCTGGGTGGCATCGCCCAGTACAGGGCTCTGATCGAGATGGAGGCGGTTGGCTACGCCATCATGGACCTGACATGGTGTGGTGGACTGACCGTCGCACGCAAGGTTGCGGGCATGGCCGAGGCATGGCACCTCCCTGTCACGTTCCACGATTGCACGGGGCCGGTTGCGCTGGCGGCATCGGTCCATGCTGCACTGGCGGTGCCGAACAGCTTCGTGCAGGAAGTGGTGCGGGCGTTTTACTATGGCTGGTACGGCGATCTTGTAACGCAGTTGCCTCCGCTGAATAACGGCATCATCGAGGCCCCGCCTGGACCGGGTCTTGGCCTCTCCCTGCAGCCGGATGTGAAAACGCGGCCCGGTGCGCGGGTGCGTCGCAGCGAACTGTAGGGAGAAGGCGCCGAAGTGATGCCCGACCCTGCGACTGTGACACACCCTGTTGCCCCGACGAGACAGGGAGACCGAGGATTCGGCCCTGTGCGAGGGTGGACCGTGCTCTTCGTATGGCAACTCCGTCAAGGGCCGCCGGTTCGCCCCTTCGTACGGAGTTCTCAGCCTGGTATTCCCGGGAGGGACTTCAACCAGTCCCTCGCCATCGTGGCTGCGGCACTGGTGCTCATCGGCGGACTCGTCGCAGTCTTCAAGCAGTAGTTGCACCTTTAATGTGAACCATAAGGGGCCCTCCGGGGCCCATTTCTTGTGTGCCGCCCCGCCTTCTCCGTGGACGGCCTCCCGCCAACCTGTCACCTGACGCCCTTCGTGATTTGACATCCTGTCCGTTTTGTTTCTAACATATGTCAGAAACACCGATGAGTGGAGTGAGCGAGAGATGTCTAGACCGGTGAAGCTGAGGCAGGTTGCATGGATGCCCGGCGAGACGTTGTTCAAGCCCGTCGGGGTGCCTGTCAGCGCGCTCGAGGTCGTGATCCTCGCCCTTGAAGAGGTGGAGGCAATCCGCCTGAAGGACATTGAGGACCTGCATCAGGAGGACTGTGCGAAGCAGATGGGAGTCTCCCGGGCCACCTTCCACCAGGTATTGAAGTCTGCGCGTGGCAAGCTGGCTGACGCGATAGTGAATGGCAAAGCGATTCGAGTCGAGGGCGGCAGTTTCGCCTTTCCCGGTGCTCGCTTTCGCTGCCGCCATGACGGGCATGAATGGGCGCTTCCGCCCGGGCCTCTGCCCGGCGTCTCATCGGTTGCCTGCCCGTCCTGTAACGGTAGAGATGTACAGCCGCTTTTCCCTTCACACGGTCCCTGGCCGGGCAGACACGGGCACGGTCGCAGCGATGGTCATGGCCCCGGTGGCTGGGGTCGTGGAAGGTGGGAGGGACCCTGGGGACCTCCCGGGCCGGATGTGCGCCGAGGGGTGGCGCGAGGACGGCAGTGGGGCGAGAGAAGCGACCCTCGTGGAGGAGGTGAGAAGTGAACAAAGCAACGAATAGAACGGGGCTAGGAGGGAGAACAAGTCATGGTTTCAGGCGTGTGTCTCCGCCCTGGCCCGACGCACGTGGAGATACCGGTGGTTGTTGGCAGCGTGAATGCACGCATTGGCGGCAAGTATCTGGGAAGGGGGGATAGGACGATGCCAAGAGGAGATGGAAGCGGACCGATGGGCATGGGCCCAATGACCGGTCGTGCGGCAGGGTACTGCGCGGGCTTCGGGATGCCCGGATTTGCGAACGTGCCACGTGGATGGGGCTATGGAAGGGGTTACGGTTGGGGTCGTGGTTCTGGTCGAGGCTTCGGCATGAGCCGTGGCTTCGGCATGGGCCGTGGCTTCGGCATGGGTCGAGGCTTCGGCATGGGTCGAGGCTTCGGGATGGGCCGTGGCTTCGGCATTGGTCGAGGCTTCGGCATTGGTCGAGGCTTCGGCATGAGCCGTGGCTTAGGCATGGGCCGTGGCTTCGGCATGAGCCGTGGCTTAGGCATAGGCCGTGGCTTCGGCGTGGGCCGTGGCTTTCCGTGGTGGTAGAACTCTGGTTGCGAGAATCGAAGAAGGAGGATAAGACGATGCCAAGAGGAGATGGAAGTGGACCGATGGGCATGGGCCCGATGACAGGTCGAGGAGCAGGATACTGCGCGGGCTTCGGAATGCCCGGATTTGCGAACGCCCCCCGTGGTTGGGGCAATGGCATGGGCTATGGCCGGGGCCGAGGGTTCGGGCGAGGTCGTGGCCTTGGTTGGGGCTACTCCGGGGCCTGGAATGCGGGCCCGGCAATGGCTCCTGCGGCAGGCCCCTGGGCGAATCCATGGGGTGCCCGGGAGATAAGTCGGGAGGAGGAGCTCAGCTACCTGCAAGGTCAGGCCTCCGCACTCAAGGAGGAACTGGACACCATCATGGGGCGCGTGAAGGAGCTGGAGAACGAGGCCGGGTCGGTGGGGAAAGAATGAAGGTCGCGGTCACGGCTCCGGCGCCGTCGCTCGATGCAACCGTTGACCCGCGCTTCGGACGCTGCGCGTACTTCGTGGTCGTGGACACGGAGACGATGCAGTTCGAGGGACTTGAGAATTCAAACGCAGGCTCTCCGCAGGGCGCCGGCATCGCCACCGCGCAGATGATTGCGGGCAAGGGTGTTGAGGCGGTCCTGACCGGCAACTGCGGGCCGAACGCCTACCAGTCCCTTGAGGCTGCGGGCGTGAAGGTCGTCACTGGTGTGACAGGCACGATTCGAGAAGCGGTTGAGGGCTACCGCAGCGGGCGGTACCAGCCAACCTCGCAGCCGAACGTTGCGTCGCACTACGGAATTGGCGCAGGTGGAGGAATGGGTGGTGGCGTGGGGCGCGGAATGGGTGGTGGCATGGGTGGTGGAATGGGTGGTGGCATGGGACGGGTTGCTGCATCACGCCCCACACCTTCCGGTCCCCCGGAGTCCGGGCTGATGGAGGTTCTGAAGGAGCTCAAAGTGCAGCTGGATGACCTGCGACAGCAGGTCGGCGAGATCGACCAGCGAATCGAGAGGCTGCACAAGGACGACTGACCGAGTCCGGTGGTGGAGGGCCACTCCGCCCTGGAGGCTGGCTCTCCACCCCAGTACCGCATGACGGCAGCGCTCTCGGGTGCTGCACGCATGAACATGGAGGTGTGACTATGCCACGAGGTGATGGAACAGGGCCGGGTGGACAGGGGCCGGGAACCGGCCGGGGCTTGGGACGGGGCGCTGGACGTGGCCGCATGGCAGGCAACCGCGCGGGCGCCGGCCCGGGCGGCGACTGCGTCTGCCCGCAGTGTGGCGCGCGTTCGCCGCACACAGTCGGCACGCCCTGCTACGACCAGACCTGCCCGCGATGCGGTGCGAAGATGGCGAGGGACTAGAGTAGTGATAGTCTCTGTTGCGAGCGGAAAAGGCGGCACGGGCAAGACTCTCGTCGCGACGAGCCTCGCCCTTGTTCTGAGGGAAAGAGGGCCTGTGACGCTCCTCGACTGTGACGTTGAGGAGCCGAATGACTACATCTACATGAAACCGGCGCAGATAAGGTCCGAGCCGGTTGCCATCCCTGTGCCGTCCGTCGACGAGTCGAAGTGCATCGGCTGCGGCATGTGCCACGACGTCTGCGCGTTCAACGCCATCGTGGTGCTGGGCAAGACCGTCCTGGTGTTCAAGGAATTGTGTCACGGCTGCGGCGCATGCACCCGTTTCTGCCCCGTGGGCGCCATCTCCGAGGTTCCCAATGAGATAGGCATCTTGGAGGAGGGCAAGGTCGAGGGTATCCGCTTCTTTGACGGCGTGCTTACCATTGGCCAGCCGATGGCGCCGCCTATCATCAGGGAGGTGAGGAAACACGCCGGCGTTGATGGTGTCACTATAATCGACGCCTCGCCCGGGACCTCGTGCCCTGTGGTCGAGGCGGTCAGGGAAAGCGACTTCTGCATCCTGGTTACGGAGCCGACTCCATTCGGGCTGAACGATCTTCGACTCGCCGTGGAGACGGTGCGGGAACTGGGACTGCCGCATGGCGCCATCATCAACCGCGCTGGAGTTGGTGATGACCGAACCGAAGCCTACTGTCTCAGCGAGGGCATACCCATACTGATGACGATACCGCTCGAGGAGCGGATAGCGCATACCTATTCCAGGGGCGTCCCTCTCGTGGAGGCGCTGCCGGAATACAGGGAGCGCTTTCTGGAGATGTTCGACAGGATAGGGGAGATGGTGAATGAGAGAAGTCGTAGTACTTAGCGGCAAGGGTGGCACAGGCAAGACAAGCGTGGTCGGGGCCTTTGCGGCGCTTGCGGAGCAGAAAGTCCTCTCCGACTGTGATGTGGACGCCGCCGACCTGCACCTGCTTCTGAATCCCTCTGTCAAGGAGGAGCACGAGTTCTGGAGCGGAAAGGTGGCCGTGATTGACCGCGAGACCTGCACGGAGTGCGGCCTCTGCGCTGAGGCTTGCCGCTTCGATGCGATACACGACTTCACCGTCGACCCGATTGCATGTGAGGGCTGCGGCCTCTGCGCGCGAATTTGCCCTGCGAGTGCCATCACGATGAAGGAGAACCTCGCGGGCCACTGGTTCATCTCGGAGACCCGTTTCGGGCCGCTCGTGCATGCGCGACTCGGCATCGCGCAGGAGAACTCTGGCATGCTCGTGCACCTTGTGAGACGGAAGGCGAAGGAGACCGCGGAGCAGGCGGGGCTGGACCTCACTATCAACGATGGTCCTCCAGGCATCGGCTGTGCGGTTATCTCGTCGCTTTCGGCTGCGAGCCTTGCCTTCATCGTTACCGAGCCTTCGGTCTCGGGCATACACGACATGGAGCGCGTGCTCTCGGTCTGCCGCCATTTCGGCGTGCCCGTGCAGGTGTGCATAAACAAGTACGATGTGAACGAAGAGGGGACACGGCAGATAGAGGACTACTGCGCCGGGCAGGGAATAGACGTGGTGGCACGGGTCCCGTTCGACACTAAGGTGACGGAGGCCCAGGTGCAGGGAGTCCCGCTGGTGGAGTACACGAGTGACTTCCGGCTGGTGGGACCGCTAGAGCAGGCCTGGAGTGCGGTCAGGAGGCGACTCGACTCCGCGGGCGCTTGAGTTGTACCATTGACCGTTGTGCCTCTCCGCGCCTGTGAGTGCGGAAGAGGCGAGGAGTAGAACTAGATGCGCTATGCAGTACCTGTAGCAGGCGGAAGACTCGCAACCCACTTCGGGCACTGTGAGGCCTTCGCCCTTTTCGACGTTGACGACAGCACGAATGAGATAGTCGGTCGTGAGACGGTTGCATCGCCGGGCCATCAGCCGGGCTTCCTACCGGGATGGCTCGCGGAGCAGGGAGCCTCCGCGATTATCGCAGGCGGCATGGGTTCACGCGCGGTGGGGCTCTTCGAAGAGAACCACGTGCATGTCATCCTCGGTGCGCCTGAGGGCGAACCGGAGGATGTCGTGAGAGCGTTCCTCACAGGGACACTCGCCATCGGTGAGAACGTGTGTGACCACTAGCAGTGTGATAATGAGGAGTCTTCTGGATGGATGAAAACATAGAGCGGGTGCTCGATTCGATACTGGTGCCGGGCGCAGACCGCAGCCCGGTGCAGCTCAATCTCGTGAAGAGCGTTGAGCGCAATGATGGACTGGTGAGAGTGGTGCTCGGCGACGCGGCGCTGTCTGACGAGGCCAAGCGGTCGCTGGAGGAGAGCGTGCGCGTGGCCGTCGCGGCTGTCACGGGAGATGATGCGACGGTCGAGTTCACAGCGGCGAAGCCGGAAGAAGTGAACGAGATAGTCCACACCGTGGCCGTCATGAGTGGCAAGGGTGGAGTGGGTAAGTCACTGGTCACGGGATTGCTTGCCGCCGAACTTAGGCGCCGTGGCTACAGCGTCGGCATCCTGGATGCGGACCTGACCGGGTCCAGCATGCCCAGGATGTTTGGAGTGGAAGGCCGTCCCCTCGGCAGCGAGAATGGCATACTCCCGGTGCTCACGCGCAGCGGCATGCCCATGATATCCATGAACCTGCTGTTGGAGCGCGACGACCAGCCGGTCATCTGGCGCGGCCCGCTCATAGACAAGGCTATCAGGCAGTTCGGCAAGGAAGTGCTCTGGGGCAAGTTGGACTACCTGCTTATCGACCTGCCGCCGGGCACGGCCGACGCCGTGCTGACCGTGATGCAGGCGTTCCCCATCGACGGTGTGGTCGTTGTCTTCACGCCACAGGACCTGGTGGATATGATAGTCCGCAAGGCGCTCAACATGGCGGAGATGATGAAGAAGCGCGTGCTCGGCGTCGTGGAGAACATGAGCTACCTCTACGTGCCCGAGCTTGACAAGAAGTTGGAGCTGTTCGGTCCGGGTAGGGGAGAGGAGATGGCGAAGGTTGCCAAGGCTCCGCTGCTGGCCCGGATACCGGTGGACTCCGACATCGCGAAGCTCTGTGACGCGGGCGACATCGAGAGCTACGACGGTCAGGTGGTCACCGACCTTGGCGA
>CAZQML010000128.1:0-6775 GCA_964594245.1 uncultured Dehalococcoidales bacterium
ATGACGAAGTCCGCCTCCTTCATGTCGCCAACCTCAGTGCTCTTCCTGATTCGGGCGAGTACGGCCTCTTTCTCCTCCTCCGTTATCCGCTCCTTGGCCACCTGGCGCGCGAGGTTCTTCTCGATGGCCGAGAAACCGCGATCGACGAAATCCTGCTTGATGTCATTCAGGATGACGTTCAGTCCTCCGACCTGCGAGGCGACCTGAGCGATGCCGCTTCCCATGGTGCCCGCGCCGACAACACCGACAGTTCCTATCTCCATAGGTCCTCCTTGTGATGCAAGGCTATCTGACTACTCTGTGCAGGGCGACTCAGTCTAGCAGTCGTGCTGCCCGCAAATCAATGCACTGGAGATGGCCCCGGATGGCGGAACACGCGCCCTCCCAACCTGGCGCCCGAGGCCCGGGACAAAGAAAAGCGGTGGCGCCTCCCAGAGGCCCCACCGCTTCTTCTCTGTTCATCTATGGTCGGGGTGAGAGGACTCGAACCTCCGACCTCATGGTCCCAAACCATGCGCGCTACCAACTGCGCCACACCCCGAACTCGCCCTTAGAGGCGAGCCTGGCTCCTGCTATAACGCTGCCATCGCCTTGGAAGCCTCAATCTTGGCCTTCAGGACGTTCCAGTTCTTCTCCACCGCCTTCTGTATCCCCTCGATGTCCTCAGGCTTGAGGTGGCGGAAGCGCCCCTGGGGCTTGAGGTACTCCTCGACCGGCTTGAGCTTCGCGGGATTCACGTTCAGCTTGTAGACACCGTTCTCCACCTCATACAGCGGGAAGACCCCGGTCTCCACAGCCAGCTTGCCAAGGTCTACCGTGAAATCGGCGGCAACGCGCCAGCCGGTCGGGCAGACCGAGTACACGTGGATGTAGGATGGTCCCTTCGTATCGGCGGCCTTCTTCACTTTGTTCATGAAGTCGAAGGGGTAGCTCACGCACGCCGTGGCCACGTAGGGGACGTTGTGGGCGGCCACAATGGCGGGCACGTCCTTCTTCTGTGTCTGCTGGCCCGACTGAACTGAGCCAACCGGCGTTGTCGAGGTGGCCGCCCCGTACGGGGTGGCGCTTGACCGCTGGATGCCGGTGTTCATGTACGCCTCATTGTCCATGCAGATGTACACCATGTCGTGGCCGCGCTCCAGAGTGCCGGAAAGGGCGGCCATGCCGATGTCGGCCGTCGCGCCGTCGCCGGCAAACACGACCGTGTTTATCTTGCGCGGCGCCATCTTGCCCTTCTCCTGCAGAATCTCATGCGCGGCAGAGATGCCCGATGCGACTGCCGAGGCGTTCTCGAAGAGAGACTGCATCCACGGCACTTCCCATGCTACGTCCGGGTACACCGAACCGACGCCCGACCAGCAGCTCGCCGGAGTGATGCAGATGGTGTCTTTGCCGAGCGCCTTCAGGGCGAGGCGGATGGTGATGGCGAGGCCGCATCCCTGGCACGCTCTGTGACCAGACGACAGCAGTTCCTCTTTCGATACCAGGTTCTTGCCGAACTTGATGAATTCTCCTTCCATGGTTACCCCCTTATGCCGACCGTCTCGACCATCTCCTGCCGGCCCTTCTCGCAGATGTCGATGCCACGCTCGATTACTTCCTCGAACTCCTCGACCTCGAGGTTGCGGCCGCACATGCCGCCGATAATGCCCGCGACTTTCATGTCCTTTCGACAGTCGAAGAGGGCGGCCTTGACTTCGCCGATGATGGGGCCGGTTGGCCCACCCAGTGTCGGAGCACGGTCGAAAACGATGAGGCGCTCGGCACCTGATACTGCCTCTGCCAACTCCTCGAATGGGAACGGTCTCCAGAGATGGAGAGTCAACAGCCCGACGCTCTCTCCCTGCTCGCGCTTCCGGTCAACCGCGACCTTCGCCGTCTCGCTGAGGGCGCCTACGGCCATGAGAAGCGTCTTGGCCCCGTCAGCCTTGTACGAGTCGATGGGGTTGTAGTAGCGGCCGAAGCGGTCACCGAAGTCCTTCCAGACTTCCTTGATGACTGCCTTCGACTCGCGGATGCCGATATCCTGGGCCTTCTTGACTTCCCCGTATGTACCAGGGCTCATGACAGCGCCATAGGCCATCGGTTTGTCAGGGTCGTACTTGAAGGGGTTCTTATAGGGAGGCAGAAACGCGTCGACCTCTGCCTGTTCCGGCAGTATGACGGGCTCGGTGACGTGTGAAAGAGTGAATCCGTCGAGGTGCACCATGAAAGGCAGCAGCACTCGCGGGTCCTCCGCAATGCGGAAGGCCGCCAGGGTCAAGTCGAAAATCTCCTGGTTGTTTGCCGCGAACGCCTGCAGCCAGCCGGTATAGGTTGCGCTCATGGCATCGGAGTAATCGCCCCAGATATTGGCCGGCGGGCCAACGGCCCGGTTGGACACTGCCATGACCACGGGAAGCCGCATGCCGGCAACGAAGTAGAGCACCTCGTGCATCAGGAAGAATCCCTGCGAGGCGGACGCGGTAAAGGCCCTTGCCCCCGCGCCCGAGGCACCCCAACAGGCGCTCATCGCGGAGTGCTCGGACTCCACCGGGATGAAGGCAGCCTTGAGTTCGCCGTTGTTGACCATCTCGGATATTCGCTCGATTATGTGTGTCTGCGGCGTGATAGGGTATGCCGCGACGACATCCACATCGGCCATTCTTGCGGCCTCAGCCGCAGCAAAGGAACCCTCCAGGGGTACTCGTCTGCTCATTACGCTCCCTCCTCGACCATAGTGATCGCATCTTTGGGGCAAACGCGAGCGCAGATGCCGCATCCCTTGCAGAAGAAGAGGTTGGCGTCGTACGAGCCGTCCTCGTTCTGCTTGATTGCGGCGTCGGGGCAGAGGAGCCAGCACATGCCACATTTGATGCACTTACTCTGGTCCACCACCGGTCTCTCCGTCCGCCAGTCGCCTGTCCTGTAGTTCTTCGCGCCCCCGGCATATGGCAAGATGTTGCCGGAGCGCATCTCCTGCCATGTCGGAAACTCGGGTGGCCTGGTCTGTTTCGCTGACATCTACTCGTCCTCCATGTCCAGTTCCTTGTACGCTCGATTCATCGCTTCGATGTTGCCGCCGGCACGAGCGCCAAACCTTTCCTTGAGCCGTTCTTCCAACGACTCCATCTTGACCGATCCGGTCAGACGATTGAGGGCTCCCATCATCGCTGTGTTGGCGATTGGAAGCTTGATGGTCTCCCGCGCTATCTTCATGCCGTCCACCGCCGCCACCGGCCACTTGAAGCCGTATTTCTTCTTCAACTCCTTCGCACTGCGGGGCGAGTTGATGATGATCTTGCCGGAATCTTTGAGTCCAACGGTCACGTCAATCTGATCCAGCAGCTTGGGGTCGATTACCACGAGGACGTCCGGCTTGGAGATGTCGGTCCTCACCCGTATGAACTCCTCGCTGATTCTCAGATACGCGATAACGGGCGCCCCACGTCGCTCCGGGCCAAAACTGGGAAAAGACTGGGCGAACCTCCCCTCATCGATAACCGCACTCGCGAAAAGCTCCGCAGACGTCACAGAACCCATACCTCCCCGCCCATGCCACCTCACCTCAAGCATCTCAGGCATAGTACGATACCTCCTTCAGTTGCTTCTGGAACCACGTGCGAACACGTATGAATGGATGGAAGTGCACGAATAAGTGTAGAAGGATGCTGCCGCACCTGGAGTGTTGAAGAGACATCCTGGCGTCAATTCTACCACAAGCGTGGGCGTTGACCTACTCCCGGCTACGCCGCAGGTGAGCGCGCCACCTTCTCCTTGAGCCTGGCGTATCCCTCGGTAACCCGCTCCTGAATCTCCGAAATCTCACCCGGGGACAGGTGCCTGAAACGCCCCTGGGGCTTCAGATACAGCTCCACAGGCTTGAGCTTCGGCGGATCGACGTTGAGCCGGTATCGCCCGTTCTCCACTTCGTACAGAGGGAAGACACCTGTCTCGACGGCAAGCTTTCCAATCTCGATGGTCTGGTTCGATGGAGTCCGCCACCCTGTCGGGCACGGCACGAACACGTGCACGTACGCCGGTCCCTTGGCTTCAACTCCCTTCTTGATCTTGTTCATGAGGTCGAATGGATAGCTGGGACATGCTGTGGCGGCGTACGGTATCTCGTGCGCCACGCATATCTCGACCATGTTCTTCTTCTGAGTCTGCTGCCCAATGCTGAGCTTGCCGGCAGGGGCCGTCGTCGTTGAGGCGCCATAGGGCGTCGCCGACGAGCGCTGGATGCCGGTGTTCATGTACGCCTCGTTGTCCCAGCAGACGTAGAGAAAGTCATGTCCTCGCTCGAGGGCGCCCGAGAGCGACTGCAGCCCGATGTCACTCGTGCCGCCGTCGCCGGCCATCGCCACAAACTTTATGTCGCGTTGCGGCGCCTTGCCCTTACGCATCATCGCCTTCAGGCCCGCCTCCATCCCCGAGACTTCCGCTCCGGCATTCTCGAACAGCGTGTGCAGCCATGGAAGGCGCCACGATGTCACGGGAAGCGGTGACGTACAGACCTCGTCGCAACCCGTCGCCATTCCAATAATGGTGTTCTCTCCAAGGGCCTTGCAGACGAGTCTGATGGCCAGAGCTTCACCACAGCCGGTACAGAATGTATGTCCCTCGGCAAGGTATTCCCTGGCATCGATGTTGTGCTTGCCGACCTTAACGAATTCGGGTGCCATTCCTACCCCCTTACTCCTGTTCCTGTCTCAAGGCCGCGAACGAGGACGGGTTCGTAGAGACACTCCGAGCCTTTCTCGGCGAGCTCATTGCCCCGGTCAATCATGTACGCGAACGTCTCAGCATCAACCTCGCGTCCGCCAAGGCCGCCTATGAATCCGACCACCTTCGGTCTGTTGTCCACATCGTAGAGCGCCGCACGCAGTTCCGAGCACACCGGACCTCCCGACCCTCCGAACGAGATGCAGCGGTCAAGCACGACCAGGGTATCCACTCCCTTCACTGCATCGCGGAAATCCGCGAACGGGAACGGCCGCCAGAGGCGGAGATTGAGGTGCCCCACGGCCTCTCCCTTCTCCCTCTTGCCGTCCACCACCATCTTGGCCGTTTCTCCGAGGCTCCCCATCGTGACAAGGAGCGTCTTGGCGCCGTCGGCCTTGTACGTCTCGACAGCCTTATACTCCCGTCCAAAGATATCGGCGAACTCCTCCCAGCCTTTGTCCAGGATTGCGCGTGAACCGCGCAGCGCGACCTCCTGTGAGTATTTCACTTCCGTGTAGATCTCGGGCAGCCCGAAACCTCCATGCGTCATGGGCGCCTCGGGTCTCAGCGCCAGCGCGTACTCATACTTGGGCAGGAATCTGTCAACCTCTGCCTGCTCGGGAAGCATCAGAGGCTCGGTCACGTGCGAGAGAGTGAACCCATCCAGGTTGACCATGACAGGGAACATCACGGAGGGATCCTCTCCAACGCGGAACGCCCAGAGCGTCATGTCGAACGACTCCTGGTTGTTCAGGCAGAAGACCTGTATCCACCCCGTGTCGCGGCACGACATGACGTCGGAATGGTCGGCCCAGATGCTTATCGGAGAGGAGAGGGCCCTGTTGCAGACCGCCATGACGATTGGATAGCGGTGCGAGGCCGCCACGTAGACCGCCTCGTGCATGAGCTCCAGTCCCTGCCCGGCGGTGGTGGTGAAGGAGCGGGCGCCGACTGACGCCGCGCCGAGCACCGAGCTCATGGCTGAGTGCTCCGACTCCACCGGTATGTAGGCGGCGTCAAGTTCGCCATCCGCGACCATCTCCGCAAGTCTCTCGGGAATATGCGTCTGGGGAGTGATGGGGTACGCCGCAACGACGTCCACATCCGCCATCTTCACGGCCTCGGCGACCGCGTGTGAAGCCTCGAGGACGACTCGTTTACTCATTGCTCGACCTCCTCCACCATGGTGATGGCTTTCTTGGGGCATATTGCTGCGCAGATACCGCAGCCCTTGCAGTGGTACAGGTCCACCTCGAAGTATCCATCATCCAACGGTATGATTGCGGCATCGGGACAGTGCAGCCAGCAGAGGCCGCACTTGATGCACTTCTCCTTGTCAAGAACCGGCTGCTCGGTTCTCCAATCGCCTGTCCGTCGGAAGGACCCACTGCCCGGAGTTGTCACAACCGCTCCCATCTCAATATCCGTCCAGAGGACGTCGCTAGGGTTCGTCAGTTCCTTTCTTGCCATCCGACTACTCCTTCACCACCACTTCGTTGTAGGCGCGCTCCATCGCCTTGATGTTGGCGTCTGCACGCGCACCGAAGCGTTCTCGCAGTTCCGCGCGCACCGAATCGAGCTCGACAACTCCCTTGACCTTCAAGAACGCGCCAATCATGGCGGTGTTGGTGATTGGGAGGCCGATTGTCTCGCGGGCGATACCCGTGGCGTCAACCGCCGCCACCGGCCAGCGAAAACCGAAGTCCGCCTTGAGCTGCTCCGGAGACTTGACCGAGTTGATGACGAGCTTTCCGTCGTCCTTCAGTCCGGCCGCGACATCCACCACGCGCAGAAGCCTGGGGTCGATGACGACTACGAAATCGGGGGTGCGAATGTTTGTGCGGGTGCGGATGAACTCGTTGCTTATCCTCAGAAAAGCCACCACCGGCGCCCCTCTCCTCTCGGGTCCGAAGCTGGGAAACGACTGTGCGAACTTACCTTCGTTGGCGGCGGCGCGGGCCAGGAGCTCTGCGGAGGTGACGGCCCCCAGTCCCCCTCGTCCGTGCCACCTCACCTCAAGCAAATCGGTCATGGAGAACCCTCCTTGGTGAAGTGGGAAAAAATACCCCTG
>CAZQML010000129.1:0-2645 GCA_964594245.1 uncultured Dehalococcoidales bacterium
ATAAACGATGCCCCGCTGTGCAGATTCGATGTCATAGTCGGCAGCCTGCAGCAGTCGCAGCAGGAAATTCTCGACGTCTTCGCCGACGTACCCCGCCTCTGTCACTGTTGTGGCATCACATATTGCGAACGGCACCTCCAACTCACGGGCAAGTGTGCGGGCAAGCAGCGTTTTTCCTGAGCCGGTCGGGCCAATTAGCAGAACATTCGATTTATCTATCTCGACATCGCTGTCGTTGCTGTCGCTGTGCAGCAGCCGTTTATAGTGATTATGCACTGCAACCGAGAGATATTTTTTAGCGTGTTCCTGCCCGATGACATATTGGTCCAGGTATTCTTTTATTGCTTTGGGTCTCGGCATTTCGTTTAAGCTAACGCCGCTCCTGATCCCCCGTTTGCGATCCTGCCGGATGATATTATGACATAGTTCCACACATTCGGGGCAGATAAAGACCTTATCCGGACCCTCTATAAGCGTCTCAGCCTGACTTCCCGGCTTGCCGCAGAAGCTGCAAATTGCCTTGGAATTCCTAGTATTTGATTTTTTGGCCATTTCAACTTTCCATTATCAATTTAAATATCTGTTATTAATCATGCGCGGGGTATTATAGTACAAGAAGACCGCTCAATCAAGTCATTTACGACGTGGATCAACATGTTGTTCGAAGCTTCTCTAATCGGCCTTGCCATGCGTCAATTGACTTTTCTTTAGCGAGAGCTTCCAGATGACCTCATCATCAATGTTGATGATCTGATACGTAATTTCCGGATCTACTTTCATGGTATCGAAGGAGAGCAGTCCGAAAGAGCATTTCTGATTATAGCCGAACAAGGCACCGGGCATGATTTTGTGTGTGTGGATGTTGGTCAGTTTTGAGCTTTCGAACTCGTACAGGTCATACCCGTTCTCTCGCTCGATTTTCCAGGCATCGGAGCGATGACGGTCGGCGGATATAAGAATGACGCCGTCAATCCGGTTGGCTTCCAGGAATGAGAATATCTGCTCTCGTTCGGCCTTGTAACCCTGCCACGGATCCCGGCTGCCGGGCTTGGCGCCCAGTGCCCAGGGTACTGGCGAGGCCAGAACCTTAAACGTTGCCTTGGAAGATTTGAGTTTTTCGAACAGCCATTTTTTCTGGGCGTCACCGAGCATCGAGGGATTTTCGCTTCGCGGCTTGTCACGGTAATACCGGCCGTCCAGCATGAAAAAGTCGACGTCGCCGATGGAGAAGTCGAACCAGCAGCCGGGCTGCTTTACTCCGCCGCCATAATATGGATTGTTCCAATTGTTGATGAACGTGCGCCAGACCGGAATCTTCCATTCGGGTGTATAAATTTCCGGACCGCCGCCGGCGTCATTGGTCGTAAAGTCATGGTCGTCCCAGATGGCGAAGATGGTGGTGGAGGCGACAAACTTCCGGAATTCAGGACGGGATTGACGCCGATAGTAACAATATTGCTGCACCGCTTGCCTGGTCGGGTTGTCGATATAGACATTGTCACCGAGTAGAAGAAATGCAGGCAGATTGTGGCCGGCGATTGTGTTCCACATTCTTTCGTGCTCCGGCGTGAATCCGGCGCCGCCTCCGAAACCGACCTGGAATTTTGCCGGCCTGCCGGAAGCGCCAAATGTGCGGAAGCGCCCCCCTCCGGCCTTTTGACCGCCGTCGATACGAAGCTCGTATTCGTATAACGTGCCGGGCTTCAAACCCTCAACTGCGAGCACTGCTGTGAAATCCCGCTTGCTGCTCGTTTTTCCTGAAGCCCGCGTTTGGAAGGAACGATCCGTGCCGGAACTTTTCACGACGGCATCGACGGTGACTTCATTGACCGTACGAACCCAGAATTTTGCGCTGCTTTCGGTCACACAGCCGAGCATGGGACCATGCAGCAGTTCCACAGCGTACTTTTCAGCGAGCACCTTGAATTCGGGACTGCTTGTTAATGGTTTCAACAGGTTCCTCGGACCGGCAAGGAAACGGGCAAAAGGCAATCCCTCGTCAACAGCCTTCTGAACGTATGTCACGGCCGTATCAATGTCCTGCTGTTGAGCGTAGACAACCGCCATGCCATACATCGATTCGAGGTCATTTGGGTGCTCGTTGAGATAGTCTTTAAAGTGTTTGATGGCCACATCATATTTACTATCAACAATGTCGGATACCGCGTCTCTGGCCAGCAGCTTGTATTGTTCTGTGGCTTGTATTTCCGGACCGGACAAAAATACTGTCAGAATTACAAATATTAATTCGCAGTATACGCTGGAACGATTCATTTTCTTGCCGCACCTCTTGCCTTAATCATGATGGTTATTCTCGGCATATTCGCCTCCCTTGTGCAGAGCTTTGATATTGACCGGCAGGGTTTTATGGTACCGCCTGGCGAGAACGTCCGGCAGGGCCTTGGCCGCTGCATCCGGAGTGAGGTACCCTCGCTTTTGCAGGTATGCACCTAACGCCACCATATTGGCGCTCCTGGGACTGCCCAGTTCGACAGCTAATTCGTCGGCGGGCACTGAAACAACTTCGATCGAATCATCCAGTTCCGGATCGACGTCGATCAAAGAGCTATTCATTATAAGAAGGCCGCCTTTCTTGAGGCGTGGAGCGAATTTCTTCAGCGACGCCTTATTCAGGACAATTAGCG
>CAZQML010000130.1:0-4262 GCA_964594245.1 uncultured Dehalococcoidales bacterium
GAGGAGGACGAGCGCCTTGAGCAGGAATTGCGGAACGACGAGAAGGAGCGCGCCGAGCACATCATGCTGGTTGACCTGGGGCGCAACGACATCGGCCGGGTGAGCGAGCCGGGCTCCATCTCTGTGACTGAATTGATGGACGTGGAGCGCTATTCACACGTCATGCACCTCGTCACGCATGTCGAGGGCACGCTGCGTAAGGACCTTAGCGCGCTGGATGCGCTGCGGGCCTGCTTCCCTGCCGGCACGGTGTCCGGCGCACCCAAGATACGGGCGATGGAGATCATCGCCGGACTCGAGCCGGACAAGCGTGGGCCGTACGCGGGAGCCGCAGGCTACCTTTCGTTCTCGGGAAACATGGACATGGCCATCACTATTCGCACCATCGTGATGTCTGAAGGCACTGCCTATGCACAGGCAGGGTGCGGAATCGTCTATGACAGCGTGCCCGAGAAGGAATTCGAAGAGAGCATGAACAAGGCCAGTGCGTTGCTCGCGGCCATAAGCCAGGCGGAGAACGCAGCAGGGGCAGAGGGGGTGGCGCATGTTGCTGCTCATAGATAACTACGACAGTTTCACGTACAACCTGGTCCAGTACCTGAGCGAGCTGGGAGAAGAAGTTGTGGTCGTGCGCAATGACAGGGCGACGGTCGAGGAGATCGAGGCGATGAAGCCCGAGCGGATAGTCGTGTCTCCGGGGCCGTCGACGCCGGAGCACGCCGGGATATCGAACGATGTCATCCGCCGCTTCGGCCCTCGCCTGCCGGTTCTTGGCGTCTGCCTTGGGCACCAGTGTATAGGCTACAGCTACGGTGGTGTTGTGGGGCGGGCGGACAAGGTCATGCATGGCAAGTCGTCGCCGATACACCACAACGGCGAAGGGCTGTTTGCCGGACTGCCGAACCCGTTTTTCGCCATCCGCTACCACTCGCTCATCGTGGCGCGCGAAGGTCTCCCTGATTGCCTGGAAGTGACCGCGTGGACGGATGATGGCGCCGTCATGGGCCTGCGACATCGCGAACATGCGGTGGTTGGTGTCCAGTTCCACCCTGAGTCGTTCATGACCGAGTCGGGCAAGGACCTGTTGCGCAATTTCTTGAACCAAGGAGGCGGACACCATGATTAGAGAAGCGATAGAAGCCCTTGTCTCAGGGCGCTCTCTGACGAGTGATGCGGCCTCCGCCGTGATGGAGGAAGTGATGCAGGGTGAGGCCACGCCCGCGCAACTGGGCGCCTTCGTCACCGCGCTCCGGATGAAGGGAGAGACGGTGGACGAGATTGTCGGACTGGTCAGGGCAATGATGTCGAACGCCATTCGTATTTCAGTTGACGGCCCGGTGCTGGACACCTGCGGCACGGGTGGGGATGGTCAGGGTAGCTTCAACATCTCAACGGCGGCCGCGTTTGTCGCTGCGGGCGCCGGGCTCAGGGTAGCGAAGCACGGCAACCGGGCCATGAGCAGCCGGTGTGGCAGCGCCGACGTGCTGGAGACGCTGGGCGTCAGGATTGACCTTGCCCCCGAGCAGGTGAAGATATGTGTGCAGGACGTGGGCATAGGATTCCTGTTCGCGCCCGTATTCCACCCGGCCATGAGATTCGCGGCCGCCCCGCGCCGCGAGATAGGAATTCGCACCGTGTTCAACATACTGGGGCCGCTGTGCAATCCTGCCGGCGCGACCTCGCAGCTCCTGGGGGTCGCCGATGAGGGCCTGCTTGAGAAGATGGCGCTTGTGCTGCGGGGACTCGGTTGCCGGCACGCAGTCGTGGTTCATGGCGGCGACGGCCTGGATGAGGTCACAACAACCGGCACTACGAGCATTTGCGAGCTGAAGGATGGAGAAGTGAGGGGCTATTCCGTCAGTCCTGAAGACCTTGGCCTGGACCGGGCGGAGCCTGAAAGCCTCTCAGGCGGCACTCTTGACGAGAACGCCGCCATTCTGCGCGGCGTTCTGGAAGGCAGGCCGGGGCCCCACAGGGATATCGTACTCGCGAACGCAGCCGCCGCGCTGCTTGCCGGCGGTTCGGTGCAGACGCTGGCCGACGGTGTTTCTCTGGCGGCAGAGACCGTGGACGGCGGCCATGCCCTCGCGAAACTGGAGCAACTTATGGAGTTGGCCGGGAGCCTGAGTGTAGAGAGGTCCGCATGATACTCGACAGGATAGTGGCCGATACTCTGCTCGAGCTGGAGGCCAGGAAGCGCAGCCTGCCACCGGAGGAGGTGGAGAGGATGGCTTTCGACAGGGCTCCGGCCCGCGACTTCGCCGCGGCGCTTCGTGGCGATGGCATCAGCCTTATTGCCGAGGTGAAGAAGGCCTCGCCGTCCCGGGGAGTCATCCGGGCAGACTTTGACCCGGTGGAGATTGCCCGCACGTACGCGGCCAACGGCGCGGCGGCCATATCCGTGCTGACGGAGCGGAGGCACTTCCAGGGCAGCCTGGACTATCTGGAGGATATCGGTGAAGCGCTGGGCGGAGGGAGGCTCCCCTTGCTCCGGAAAGACTTCATCACAGACCCGTATCAAGTCTTCGAGGCGCGGGCGCACGGCGCGGATGCCATTCTGCTGATAGTAGCCATTCTGAAACCGCAGCTACTGGGGCGACTGTTGCAGCTCAGTCGGGAACTTGGGATGCGTTGCCTGGTCGAGGTGCATGACGAGGTGGAGCTTGGCGTCGCCCTGGAGAGAGACGCCGGCATAATCGGCATCAACAACCGCAACCTGCAGACGTTCGAGGTGGACCTCGCGACGACGGAGCGCCTGCGAGTGCACGTCCCGGCGGGCCGGCTAGTGGTCAGTGAGAGCGGGATAGCGGGACGAGCTGATGTGGAGAGGCTCGGGCGCTGCGGCGTTGATGCGGTCCTTGTCGGCGAAGCCCTCATGTCTGCGCCGGACATAGCCGCCAGGATGGGAGAGCTGCTGTGACGAAGGTCAAGGTCTGTGGCCTGTCTGAAGTGGAGCACGCAGTGGCGGCCGCCGAGGCCGGCGCGGACTACTTGGGGCTTGTGTTTGCGCCCAGCAGTCGGCGGGTTGCTCCTGAGGCCGCCGCGCGGCTCGTGAAAGAAGTCCGCGGCGCGGGCTGCCTCCCTGCCGTGGTGGGGGTGTTCGTTGGTTCCACGGTGGAGGAAGTCAACCGCATCGCTGACTACTGTGGCCTGGACCTCGTGCAACTTAGTGGCGACGAGAGTTGGGAACAGTGCCGGGAGATTGAGAGGCCGGTAATCAAGACCATTCACGTGTCCGCAGCCGCGACCGCTTCCGAGATCCTTGCCATGATGGAGAACGGTTTCGTCGCCCTCGGGCAGAACAGAATCACGTTTCTCCTTGACTCACAGGTCGGCACAGCCCGTGGGGGGACGGGGCATCCTTTCGACTGGAAGCTGGCGAAGGAGGTATCGCGCCGGTTCCCGGTCATCGTCGCGGGCGGGCTCAACCCTGCGAACGTGGGAGACCTGGTCAAGGAAGTGCGCCCGTGGGGCGTCGACGTCTCGTCGGGCGTGGAGCGCAACGGCAGGAAAGACATCTCGCGCATCAGGACCTTCATAGAGACGGTCAGAAACGCAGAGGAGGATATCACTCGTGTTACCGGATGAAAGAGGATACTTCGGAGACTATGGGGGGCGATACGTCCCCGAGATACTTGTGCCTGCCCTGGACGAACTTGTTGCGGCCTACGCAGAAGTGAAGGCAGACGGGGGGTTCTGGGCAGAGCTGGAGTCGCTCTCACGTGACTACGTGGGCAGGCCGACGCCACTCTATTGCGCTGAGCGTCTGAGCGAGCACTGCGGCGGCGCCCGCATCTTCCTGAAAAGGGAGGACCTAGCCCATACCGGGGCACACAAGATAAACAACGCCCTGGGACAGGGCCTGCTGGCACGACGGATGGGCAAGCGGAGGATTATCGCTGAGACAGGGGCAGGGCAGCACGGCGTGGCCGCTGCCGCAGTGTGTGCCATGCTCGGGCTGGAATGCATCGTCTACATGGGCGAAGAGGACATCGTGCGCCAGTCGCTCAACGTCTTCCGCATGAAGCTGATGGGTACGGATGTGCGACCCGTTGCCTCGGGCAGCCGGACGCTGAAGGACGCCATTAACGAGGCGATACGAGACTGGGTCACGCATGTGAGAGACACCTACTACCTGCTCGGGTCGGCGGTGGGACCACATCCCTACCCCACCATCGTGAGGGACCTCCAGTCAATCATCGGCACTGAAACCCGGCAGCAGATGCTGGACAAGACCGGTCGGCTGCCGGACCATGTCGTTG
>CAZQML010000131.1:0-4913 GCA_964594245.1 uncultured Dehalococcoidales bacterium
GTCTTCCAGGAGGCCATCCCCAATAGCAGGGTGGAGAATCGCTATTTCGATATCACCCCCCTTGATCTCATCACTGGTGTTGTGACGCAGGAGGGGGTAATCGCAGGGGAGGAAGTTCAAAAGCGCTTGGAGAGTATGAAGGTCAGCAAGGGGTTGCAGCAGCCATGACCACACTCTTTTTGGTGCGCCATGGCCGCACCGGCTGGAACAAAGAGCAGATATTCAGGGGGCACAAGGACGTCCCACTGGATGAGGTGGGGAGAGAGGAGGCCCTGTTGGTTGGTGAGCGGTTGAAGGAGGAGGGGATAAAGGGGGTCTATTCCAGTCCTTTGTCACGGGCCAAGGAGACCGCCGAAGCCATTGCCCGAATTCACAACGCAGAGGTCCAGGTTGTAGAGGGACTAATCGATCTCCATTTTGGCGAGTGGGAGGGGCGGTCCCTTGAGGAGGTCAAGAAGCGATATCCCGATCTCTATGAGCAGTGGCAGGAAGCACCCCATCAGGTCATATTCCCCGGAGGTGAAGGGTTGGCAGCGGTCAACTCCAGGGCAATGAGGGCCATTGAGGATATCATTCAACGCCACCCCCAGGAGGCCGTGGCCCTGGTCTCCCATAGGGTAGTGCTCAAGGTCCTGATCTGCGCCCTTTTAGGGTTGGACAACTCCCACTTCTGGAATATTGCCCAGGACACGACAGCCATCAACTGCTTCCACCATCGCAACGGAACCTGGATCTGCAATTTTCTTAACGACACCTGTCATTTGAAGGGGGTGGGGGAGGAGAGGGGGAAGGTGGATTTTTAAGTGAAAAGGATGTAGGATAACAAACAGCGGAGAATCTGAAGGCAGAAAGTGAATAAAATAAGCAGCATTTCCTATTTAGGATAAAATTATTTATAATAATAAGGAAGTCTTTCCAAGGCTTTTCAGGAGAAATAATACGGTGAGGAAGAATACTAATACATTAAACAAGAAAGCAGTGGATGAGATTTTGCACACGTTGCGGCACCACCTTCCTGAATTGCAGGAACAGTATGGAATTCGTTCCTTGTGGTTGTTCGGCTCGTACGTGCGGGGAGAAGAGCGCAAGCGCAGCGACCTGGACATGCTGGTAGAGCTTGATAATCGCACCTTGAGCCTCCTGGGCTTTATCGGCCTGGAGAACCGCCTCAGTGATCTGCTCAAGATCAAGGTCGATCTCGTAGAGAAGGATATACTGAAACCTGACATTGGACGAAATGTTCTCAAAGAAATTGTTCAGGTATGAAACAAGAAAGAGAATATACGGATTACCTCCGGGATATAGTAGATGCTATCTCTAAGATCGAGAACTTCACGGAGGGGATGGACGCTGACCGATTTGCGGACGATGAAAAGACTGTTTTTGCCGTAATACGGGCGTTAGAAATCATCGGGGAAGCTACAAAAAATATACCGCCTTCAGTGCGGGACCGTTATCCGCAGGTGCCCTGGCGCGATGTTGCCGGTATGCGAGACAAATTGACTCATGGCTATTTTGGCGTTAACCTTAATCGCGTGTGGCAAACTGTGCAAAATGATCTCTCCCCCCTACGAGACGCTGTGACGAAGATACTGACCGACATTCAGAAGAAAACAAACTAAGAATGCCGTAAAAGAGGGGGAAAGCCTCTGAACATCGGCCAGGACACAACCGCCATCAACTGCTTCCATCATCGCAATGGAACCTGGGTCGTCAATTTTCTCAACGACACCTGCCATTTGAAGGGGGTGGGGGAAAAAAGGGGGAAGGTGGATTTTTGAGGGCATTGGTCCCTGAATGCGAAATAAAAGATCCCCTATTATGCCTATGTCTCTTAGGTAATTTATTTAAAGTTTATTAACGAGCGAGAGTAATAAATGCCTTATTCAGAACATCCAGCATGCAATATCCCCAAGGATATGAACCAAAAAGTATGGAGGTATATGGATTTCACGAAATTTGTTTTCATACTTGAAGAGCAAACATTGTTTTTCCCAAGACTTTCATCGCTATCGCTGTCTGATCCGTTAGAAGGGTTTCTTACGAAACCAACTGTTGCAAAATTTCGCAATATTCCTGAGGGCTTGACCGCTGAAGAAGTTGCTAAAAAAAGAGCCATCCGTGAACACAATTTGAGTGTGTTGCGTATGGGGCGAAACTTACTTTTTGTGTCATCTTGGTATGTAAATAGCCATGAATCTATAGCAATGTGGAAACTCTATTTAAAAAGTGGTGAGGGCGTTGCTATACAGTCCACTACTGGAAGAATGATTGAATCCTTTGCAAATACTGAGGATAAAGTATTCATCGGGTTGATTGATTATATTGACTATGACGAAGATGAAATTCCTTGGGATAATCTTTTCTACCTTGCTCTTCATAAGAGGAAGAGTTTTGAACATGAGCTTGAGATAAGGGCAATCGTTATGAGCCCAGACAATCTACCCGGAAAGCTCATTCCCGTTGATTTGGATATCCTAATTGATAAGGTGTTTATTGCGCCTAATTCTCCGGCGTGGATACACGATCTTATAAAAAAAGTTGTAGCAAGATATGGACTCAATATAGATATAATTCATCATTCTGGTTTGGAGCAAAAGCCGATGTATTAGATATAAATGAATAAAAATTGAAGAGTGTTCAGGGGTATTGTTCTAAGTGAGTCCCCGATCCCATGACTTCTCCTGAAACAGAAGGGAAGCGTTAGGAAAAAGGATGCAAGCTGGTTTCCAACTATAAGGTAAGATGGTATGGGGGAAAATTATTTAGATAGTATAAAAAAAGATTTCCTTGATTTTCACGAAAAATTGATTGTTTTCTCATCATTCCTGCAGAATGAATCTTCAAAGAAAAAACCAGAAACAACAACGAATCATTTAGCAGTTAGTGCTTTGACAAGAATGCATTCTGACTTGATTTGTATACATAGAGCAATTTTTACACTTTGTAAAGATGGATGGCCTTTTATAGTTCCTGTGCTGCTGCGAACAATGTTAGATATTATTTTGTCTGCTGTAGTCATAGCAAATGCTGATGAGCCATCATACATGGGGTTTAAGTACTTTTTCCTTGGCTTCAAACAAAGACTTACAGAAAGTGATGTCCATGAAGAAGAGAAAACAAAGATTAGAGAAGAGCTTGATCGTTCATTAGAAATACTCAATGACAATGCTAAAGAAAAAGCAAGAGAATGGTTCTATAGAGGTAGATTATTAACATATTGGTTTTCCCCCGAATTCGCGAGACCTAATGATGTCATTGAGACTTATGCCAGCCCAGAAATCCAATGGCTATACAAAAAATATAGCGGATCTACTCATGGCGGTTTTATTGGCTTAAGTTTACTAAGACAAGAATCTGATAGAATTGATATAAATCCTCGACAAGATAAAGGGGCTACTCTTGTTGCCCTTAGTGGCAGTTGCCGAATAGTGCTAGAATTCTTTCGTTTGAGAGATATCTTTGAAGCTTTATATCTAGATGACATTATATCAGATTTAACAGAGGAGTTTGGTAATTATGGTAGTTATGTAAGTTCTATGCAGCCAGTCAAAAAACCTTAGTTTTCAGAATTTGTGCGAAAGAAGGGGATGTTAATTCTCAAACAACTTCTCAAGGTAAAAAGCAAAATCGGATAAAATAATAGGAGAGTCAATAATCTTTTCCGCCCGGTTTTTTTGGAATGGGGATTGAGTGAAAAAGACGATCCATTTTACGCTCAACGGGCAGCAGGGTGGTGATGCTTAAAACAGAGATCCTTTTGGATGGGCTGGGTTTCCCAGAGGCACCGCGCTGGCACGATGGAAAGCTCTGGTTCTCCGATATGGGAACGTGCCGGGTGATGACCGTTGATCTTGATGGAAATGCAGAGACAGTCGTTGAGGTGCCGGAACAACCCTCGGGCCTCGGCTGGCTTCCCGACAACCGTCTCCTGGTGGTTTCGATGAAGGATCGTTGCTTGCTACGGCTCGATCCAGACGGGCTCGTAGAAATCGCTGATCTGCGTGAGTTCGCATCGTTCCACTGCAATGATATGGTGGTTGATCGACAGGGGCGCGCCTATATCGGAAATTTTGGATTCGATTTAGATGATCCCGATGCTGCTTTCAAACATGCCGTGATTGTGCTGGTCACGCCGGACGGTGCCGTGCGGATCGTCGCAGACGAGATGGTCTTTCCCAATGGATGCGTCATCACGCCGGACGGGGGGACACTTATCGTTGCCGAGTCATTTGCCTCTCGTCTCACCGCCTTTTCGATCGAGTCCGATGGTTCCCTTACCGGGCGCCGCGTCTGGGCTCAGTTTGACGATCTGGGGTTTACTATGTCGGACGAGAGAATCGGCCCCGACGGCATCTGCCTCGATGCCGAGGGGGCCATCTGGATTGCCTCGCCGTCTGGGCGTGGTGAGGTTTTGCGTGTTCGTGAGGGGGGAGAAATAACCCACCGATTTACGGTAGAGACCCAGCCCTTTGCCGTGATGCTTGGTGGTCCTGACCTCCGAACCCTCTTTGTGTGTACAACCGTACTCAGTGAGAGGGCCTCGGGGAGAGGCCGTATCGAAACCGTCCACGTCGACGTACCTGGTGCAGGACTTCCTTAATAAAAGAAAAGGGGTCAGGTCTTGGCTGAGGTCAATTAGGGGGGAACAAAGGGAACGCTGGTTCTATAACAACTTCTAATAATCCCGCGGACGTTTTTTTACATCAAAGAAGGGTATCTCAAAGGTGTCTTGCAAGGCCTGGATGGCGGCGTCGAGGTAGGCCGCCTCGATGACGCAGGAGACGCTGGATATGGAGGTGCTGATGGCGATGACGTTGATCCCGTTGCCGGCCAGGAGACCAAACCAGGGCCCGACCTCGACTCATGACTCAAGAAGACAGATATCGAGCAAAAATGTCACAAATGATATT
>CAZQML010000132.1:0-3244 GCA_964594245.1 uncultured Dehalococcoidales bacterium
TCTCTCCATCGCGTAGCAAAGAATGGGATACTCTTGATGGCCCCCGTCCGGGGAGTGTCTACTCCTGTTTGCCGAATGACCACGCGGCAAGCATCAACAGTATCGTCCCGAAGCATGCCACAACCGCCACGTCCTCCAGCACCGTCATCGTGTGACCGAACACGGTTACGCCTGTCATGCCGCTGCTCCCTTCAAGGAAGAGTTGACGAATGGCATCCACTCCGTAGGTGAGCGGGTTTGCCTTGGAAAACGTTGCAAGCCAGCCCGGAACGTTGTTGACGGGAAAGAAGACGCCGGAAAGGAAGATGAGGGGCATGATCATGAGCTGTACGATGAGCTGGAATCCCTGCTGGGAACGCATGCGTGATGCTACCAGGACTCCGAGACCCGACAGGGACACCGAGATGATTATGAGCACAGGGATGAGCTGAATGACCAGGAGCGGAGTCACCTTGACGCCAACGAGGGGGGCGAGGAGGAGCATCACTCCGCCCTGCATCATTGCGACCGTGGCACTGCCGATGGCCTTCCCGAATACGATTCCGGTGCGGCCGAGCGGCGCGACGAGTATCTCCTTCAGAAAGCCGAATTCCCTGTCCCACACTACGGACAGTCCTGACATGACCGAGTTCATCAGCACCGTCATGGCGATGATACCGGGATAGATGAACTGCACGAAATCGACGCCGGGCGCCATGGTACCTATCGTGCGATTGAAACCGGCGCCGAAGATGACGAGAAACAGCAGCGGCATGGCGAAGGACGAAAGGAGTCGTGAGCGTTCCTGTACGAAGCGCAGCAACTCGCGGTACGCGATGACCCAGGTTCCGAGCAGGACGTCGGACATCAGTGGCCTCTCCTGTGGTTCATCATTCTTCGTGCCGATGCCATCGGGTCGGCTTCCTGGTCACGGATAGCGCGTCCGGTCATCTTCAGAAAGACATCATCCAGAGTCGGCCTGTGTACGCCAACTGAGATGAGCGGACTCTCGAAACTGCCACAGAGCCGTGGCAGGAATTTCTCGCCCTGAAGAACGCTGAAAGAGATAGAGCCATCCTCAATCACGGGGTCAACTCCGTATTTCTGCGCGAGTTCCGCGGCTGCTGCATCATTATCCTGCGCCTGCAGGGTGACGACGTCTCCGCCGAGGCCGTCCTTGAGGTGGTCGGGCGTATCCAGCGCGATGAGATGTCCATGGTCGATAATGCCGATACGGTTTGCAACCTCTGCCTCGTCCATGTAGTGCGTGGTGAGGAATATCGTCAGGCCATGCTGGCGACGCAGTTCGAGGATATGGTCCCAGATGTGGCGTCGTGTCTGCGGGTCCAGTCCGAGCGTGGGCTCGTCCAGGAAGAGGACATGGGGATTGTGGAGTAGCCCGCGGGCAATCTCCAGCCTGCGCTTCATCCCGCCTGAGAACGTGCGCACCCTGCTCCTGCGGCGGTCGGACAACTCAACCAGCGCCATCAATTCGTCGATACGCTTCTCCGTCTCTTTGCGGGGGACACGGTAGGCATAGGCGTGGAACCTCAGGTTCTGCTCCGCGGTCAGGTATTCGTCCAGAGTGGGGTCCTGGAAGACGAGGCCGATGGAGTTGCGGACTTCTTTGCGCTGGGTTGCGACGTCGTAGCCGTTGACTGTTGCATGGCCGCCCGTAGGCTTGAGCAGCGTGCAGAGCATGTTGATAGTGGTGGTCTTTCCCGCGCCGTTGGGGCCGAGGAATGCGAAGACTTCGCCCTGCGGCACGTCGAACGAGACCGACTCCACGGCCTTCAACGGTCCGAAGTTCCTGGAAAGTTGCTCGACTTCGATGCTGTTCATCTTGTTTGTGTAGATGTGGCCGGCGCCGTGGAGCAGCCAGAGTGCCGGGAGAGACTTTGCCTGCGCTCGCAGCTCCGGTGATGAGGGCCCCCGTATGATAGCGCATACAAGGCCCCTGATGCCTGCCGGTCTGTGGGCGAGCCATCGCCGTTGTCCGGCAGGAATGCTGTTCCGGTGCCGCGCCCGGCTCACGACTAAGCAGTTCGGGGGCCGACTATTGTCGACACCCTGTGTCTACCGTTGCCGGCGCTGCGGTGACAGCTATGGCTTGAAGCCATTTCTGCCGAGGAACCTTGCCTGGCTTCCCAACTCCGCCTCAATCTCCATCAGACGGGTCGTGGCCTCGTCCAGTCCGCCCTCCCTCATGTGACCCGTCCCCAGGCCGACCGCATAGTCGGCAATGTCGGCTCCCTCCCCCCTGCTGCTACATGGCATGACGGCATATCCGTTTCTGTAGGCCAGCTCGACCATGTCGAAAGCCTCGGTTATGCTTCCCACCTGGTTGACTTTGAGAAGGACTGCGTTGGCGGCGCCAAGCTCGACGCCGTGCTGCAGCCTCGCCGGATTGGTGGTGAAGAGGTCGTCGCCCACAATCTGGACTCCCAGTTCCCGTGTCAGAATCGCGTGGCCCTCGTAGTCGTCCTCGTCGAGCGGGTCCTCGAGAATCACGAACGGGTACTCCTTGACCATGTCGCGGTACAACGCAATCATGTCGTCACGGGTCTTGTCCTCACGGGAGTAGAGACCCTTGTAGAGTTCCGTTTCCTTGTCGTAGTAGCAGGCGGCGGCGATATCCACCTGTATGCCTGTCTTGCCCTCGTTGCCGGACCTCTCGATGGCTTCCTTCATCAGGGCCCATATTTCGCAGTCGTGCTCGAAGATGCCCTCCTGGTCGATGAAGAGGCGGTCGATACGAAACGTGTTGAGTCCCTTCTTCTCAAGCAAGACCTCGCGGAATGCCTTCCGAACCTGCCAGCAGGCGTGGGAGGCGTCGAAGAACGTCGGGTATCCGTAGCAGTAGAAGGAGTAGGTCGGCTTCTCACCACCCCTTTCGCCACCTCCATAGCGCTTTGGTCCAAGCACGGCCAGTACCCCGGGAGTCGGCAGGATGCACGCATTGGCGCCTCCGATGTAGTGATAGAGGGGCAATCCCACGCTGGCAGCCCCTGCCTTGAGGACCGCCGCCGAGACGGCGCCTATGGCGTTTCCACCCAGCCTGGCCTTGTTGGGCGTGCCGTCGAGTTCCATCATCCTCTGGTCTACTTCGCGTTGTCGTGTTGCGTCCATCCCTGTCAGGGCGGGTGCGATGATGTCCTTCACGTTGCCCACCGCTTTCTGGACGCCCAGGCCGCCCCAGCGGGCGCCGCCGTCGTGCACAAGCTGGGCCTCGTACTTGCCGACCGAGGTCCCGGCCTGCACGTGA
>CAZQML010000133.1:0-8197 GCA_964594245.1 uncultured Dehalococcoidales bacterium
CCACCACCGCCCACACGATGATTGCGGACACGCCGGCAAGAATCATGCCCATCGTCAGTGCTTCCGGAAGCACGATCCCCTTGCCAATCGTCCTGGCCACCGCAGTGCCGGTCGCAGCACCGGCAAACTCGCAGAACGAAGCCATTACGAGTGCCGCCCGTGGAGAGAGATTGCGTGTCCCTATCACTGTCGCGATAGAGTTCGCCGCGTCATTGGCGCCATTGGCGACCGCAAACCCGATGGCTGCAGCCACTACGAGGACCAACAGGAGCAAGGGCTCAGGCATGTTTCAGCACGATGCCCTCAAGAATGTTCGCCACATCCTCACCCATGTCCGTTGCGTTCTCCAGATGCTGGTACAGCTCTCTCCATTTGATGACGTCCACCGCGTCTTTGTGGGTCTCGAAGAGCTCCGCCTGTGCGGCATGATGCACGTCGTCAGCGTCATTCTCCAGACTGTTGACTTCCACGCACATCTTCAAGATAAGCGCATACTGCTTGCGGTTGCGGAGGCAGGGCATGGCTTCGTGCAGTTTGACCACCATGGCCAGGACGATGCGCGCCAGCTCCTTCGCCCGTGGTGTCGGCTCCTGCATGCGGTAGAGCACAAGGGTCCGCGCAGCCGCCTCCACGAAATCCATGACGTTGTCGAAGACGTGAGCAAGTTCCGCGATATCCTCCCTGTCGATGGGCGTCACGAACGTACTATGCAGGCGTTTCATTATTTCGTGTGTTATGACATCTCCGCGCTCTTCGTACGCTTTGAATTCCCTGGCCCTCAACTCTCTGTCGGGGGAGTTCTCCTCAAAGAACTCCACAAGTGCGCCGGCGGCCTCAAGAAGGTTGCGCGTGTCCTCCTCGAACAGGTCGTAGAAGCGCGTGTCCTTCGGCGTCAGTATAAATCTGGCCACTTGTCTTCCCTCCGTTCCATGATTCGTCTTCCCTTGCTCCAGCCGGTCATCTGTAGCGCCTGACTTCAAACCGGTGAAGGTGCACGGGCTCATCCGGGGGGATGCCGGCCTTCATGCGACATATCTCTATCTGCTGCCCGACAGTGTCAACCCCGTCGAGGTCCGGCAACAGAAGCCCCTTTCGCCACCCGCTTTCCACAATGACTCCATACCTGTGAGCATCCAGTTCGCTCTCATTCCGGACCGGCTCAGGATGCGTCAGGATATCGACGCTGTAGTCGAGCGAATCCAGCTCCGAGGGCGCAACAGGATGGAACCGGGGATCTCGGGTCGCGGAGCTGATGGCATTCGCGACGATCTCCTCCGCCACGGAGGCCCTCGTCGGCTCGAATGTGCCGATACATCCACGCAGTTGACCATGCTTATGAATCGAGACGAAGACCCCTGCTCTTTCTTTCATCTCAGCGCTAACCGCCTCCGGGTGCATGGTCTGCCCTTCCCTGACGAATCGCTCCACAGCATCCCTGGCAAGTTTCGCCACCGGGTGTGATTCCTCTGTCATAGTGCTATCTGCCTCCACGGTCACACTACCATCTACAGCGCCATCTCAGGAAGACACCTTCTTCCACTACTCTGCCCGGGGCCGGAAGTTGAGATCCGCCCCACAGTAAGCACAGGCTGAGCCGTTCAACCCGACCGTTTCCGTGGTGTACCCCACTCGGCGTACGTTCAGGCGGCCGCAGGAGTAGCACACCGTGTCCTCCGCGCCGTGTCCCGGCACATTGCCGGCATACACGAACTTCAGCCCTGCGGCCCGCCCCACAGCAAGCGCACGCTCAATCGAGGATATTGGCGTGGGCGGCAGGTGCTGCAGTCTGTACATCGGAAAGAAGCGAGTTACATGCCACGGCGTCAACTCGCCCAACTCCTCGCAGATCCACCGCGCTATCCCCTCCAGCTGCGCGTCATCGTCGTTCATGGACGGTACAATGTTCGTTACCACTTCCACGTGCATGTCCCACCGTCTGCGTGCCCGGACTGCCACATCCAGGATGCCGCGCCAGTTGCGAACACGCGCCAGACGCGAATAGAGGTCATCGCTGAAACCCTTGACGTCAACCCTCCACGCATCCAGCCATGGCCCAATCATATCGAGTGCTTCGGCAGTGAGAAAGCCGTTTGTCACATACACGGTGTAGAGGCCGTTCTCCCGCGCCAGCCTCGCGCTGTCGAGAGTGTACTCAAACCAGACCGCGGGCTCATTGTAGGTCCACGCTACTCCGGAACACCCGTGTTCCACGGCGAGACGAATTTGCTCCTCCGGCGCGAGATACCGTGATTGCGCCGGCAAGTCCGTGCATGCTATCTCCCAATTCTGGCAGTGAACGCAGTGGAAGTTGCAGCCCCACCCGCCGAGAGAGAAGGCCTTGCTTCCCGGGTGGAAATGAAAGAGGGGCTTCTTCTCGATCGGGTCGGCAGCAATCGATGACACATCACCGTAGTTCAGCGTGTAGAGCACTCCGTCACGGTTGACACGAACCCGGCAGACCCCGGCTTTGTCGGGGTTGATTATGCATCTCCACTGGCACACGTGACAGCGCACCCGCGCGCCAGTCAGCTGCTCATAGAGCAGAGCTTCCCGCTCCATCTCCCGCCATTATACACCGCCTCCTCCTCTGCAACGGTCCATATGAGAACTTGCGACGAAGAAAGCAGCTGCCCTTTTGACGCGCCACATCCTATAATGCTCCTGATGCATGTCATTGGAGTCACAGGCAATATCGGGAGCGGCAAGAGCACCGTGTGTCACATGCTCGAGCGGCGAGGCTGTCACGTCATCGACGCTGATGTGCAGGCGCACGAGACATACCGCCGAGGGACCACCGTCTGGCGCGGAATCCTGAACGCCTTTGGCGCCGAGGTCCTGGGGCCGGACGGAGGGGTGGACAGGACCGCACTTGGCAAGAGGGTATTTTGCGATGCCGCCGCGCGGGAGCGGCTCAACGCCCTGGTGCACCCTGCGACAAAGCGTCGGGTACAACGACTCCTTGCCGGATTTCGCACGCAGGGCTACGACTGTGCCGCCGTGGAGGCAACGCTGCTCATCGAGGCCGGCTGGCAAAGGATGGTCGACAGTATCTGGCTCGTGGCCTCGCCGGAGGCTCTTGTCATCGACCGCCTTGGCCGCGACCGGCACCAACCGGGGCCCGAAAGCAAGGCGCGAATCGCAGCACAGATGCCCGCCATCGAGAAGATGGAACACGCGGACGACATCATCTACAACGACGGAGGCATCGAGGAACTTGAGGCCCGCGTCGAGCAGCTATGGCAGGGCCTCATGGCCACAATCGAACCGCCTCGCGGCTAGGGCCGACTGACGCTCACGACAGAGAGGTCGGGTATTCCGAGAGGGCCGGGCCGGTAGCCGGAAACGTACGGCTTCACAAGCACGTGATTGGCGCCGTACATCAGCGGAAGGCATGGAGCATCATCGATGACCATCAGCTCAGCCTGCCGGTACATCTCAAGGCGCGCCTCCTCGTCCTGCATTGCAGCGGCACGGTCCAGCAAGTCATCAAGATCAGGATTCGAGTACCCTCCAACGTTATTCTCCTCACCGGTGCGGAACAACACCCCCAGGAAATTGTGGGGGTCGGGATAGTCCGCGATCCACCCCGACGAGAACAGCCCATCCCGTTCATCCCGCAGATGATAGAGAAAGGCCTCGGGCTCAAGCTGACGCACCGACACTTCCACCCCCAGGTTCTCTCTCCAATCGAGCATAGCTGCCGCGATGTACTCCGGGAACTGGTTGGCATAGCCTGACACGGTGATAGTGACAGGAGGCAACTGGTCCACCCCGCCGTAGGAGGACATCTCCAGCAAATCACGGGCCAGAGCCGGATCGTACTCGAACGCTTTCAGCGAGGTGTCATGGCCCGGTAACCCGGCAGGGAGGTATCCGCTGGCAACCTGGACACTGTCCTTGAATAGCACGTGCACGATGCGCTCTCTGTCGACCGCGTGGCAGAATGCCCGGCGAACGTAGACGTCGTCGAACGGCGGCTTCGTGACATCGAAGCCGATGTAGTACAGGCTCAACTCCGGCGCCGATAACAACTCCGTATGCACAGGATTCGCGGGGTCGGTGACCTGGTCCATGTAGGCTGCCGACACGGAGACCACGTCTATCTCCCCCTGCTCATAGAGGGCCAGTGGTATTCCCGACAGAAGATGGAAGTAGACGCTGTCCAGCTTCGGCGGCTCCCCGTAGTAGTCGGGGTTGCGCAGCAGGACAATGAGGCTTCCCTGATCCCAGCGCGACAGCTTGAACGGACCAGTTCCGTTCGGGTCCTTCCACCACTCGGCACCCCGCGATACCGCTTCCCTGTCGACGGCAAAAGCCGTCGGATAGGTGAGTTTGTCGATGAAATACGCCCTGGGAGCCTCGATGTCGATACGCAACGTGTAGTCATCCACCACGGTCACCCCGGCAATCTCCGTAGCGCGGCCCTCGACTACGTCACGGGCGCCTACGATATCCCCGAGGTACGTCGCCGCCGTCCGAGAGCCGGTCGACGGGTCGCAGGCCCTCTCCCACGAGTACTTGAAGTCAGTTGCGGTGAGAGCCCGACCTGAGTGAAACAGCACATTGTCCCGCAGGCTGAACACGTAGCTCGTGCCATCCTCGGACACGGTCCAAGAGTCCGCGATGTCCGGCTCTACCTCAAGGTCGGCATTCAGCTTCACGAGGCCGCTGTAGAGGTTCATCACGTAACCATGAGAACTCATCTCGCCTGAAATGGCAGGGTCAAGGGTTATTGGCCCCGTATCCCACAGATGCAGGTTCGGGCCCGATGGCAACTCTGAAGCAGGCCCCGACGCCGGCTGGCAGGCCATGCCAGGGAGTACAAGGGCGCAGGAAACGAGCAACGCGACAGCCGCCAGCACAAGACGCCTTTCGCGGTTGCAGCCGGGCCTGCGCCATCGGGGTCGCAAGCGAGACTCAGGCACGGGCAAGTTCCTCCTGAACGGAGGCGCGCCATGCCGACTCCACTCCGTCAATGCCGAGCCCGAAGCTCATCATGAGCGCGTCATCCGCCGTCTCTCCATGCTTCAGATGCATCAGGAGGTCGTGCATGGCGGTACTCCCGTACTCCTTGAGCAGGTACTCTACAACGCTGTAGCTCTCCGCGTAGGAGAGATATGCCTTAGCAGTATCCGAGGAGAACGGTCCGCTAAGCGTTCGCAGCGACAGCAGAGCATCCTGCCCGGCCGCCGCGTAGAGAAGCGACTCGAACGATTCCGAAGCTTCACCTTCGTTGTGCATGGCGAGGCCCTCGTCAAGCCAGGTCGGAAGACGTCCGAACGGGCTGAACACAGCCGAATGTACGACAAGGTGAGTAAGCTCGTGCCGAAGCGCCCGAGCGCCCCAGTCCATATCTCCAGGTCCGATGCCGATGGCCACAATCCCGTACTCGGTGAAAGCCACACCCCCGGTCCATTCCTGCGGATACACCATGGCCTGTCTCATGTCAGTCGATGACCCGTAGATGTAGATGTAGATATGCCTGTCCACCCTGGTTCCCACGTCGACCGCAAGCGTCTCAATCGCCGCCTCACATACATCGAGCAGTTCGCCGGCGAAGGCCTCGTCCCCCGAGTACCAGAAGATGGTGACGTCAGTCGACTCCAGTGTGCGCCATTCGAACCTGTCGTCATCAAAGCTCACCGGTGCCGGCGATGTCTCAACCACAGCGCCGCTCGAATCACGTAGCTTCCACCAGTAGATGACATCGGCGCCCGGCGGCAAGCTTGCCCTGCGCATGTCCCATGTCCAGCTCGCGCTGACCGTGGTCGAAGCTTCAAACGGCGGCCATGCCTCACTTGTGACCTGCGCGTAGTTCATCTTGTCGACCTGATACAGCAGTCGGACGTCCGTAATGGTGCTTGCGCTTTCGGCCTCTACCGAGAAAACCAGGCTCAGCGGAAACTGCGCCTCGACGGTGCTGCTCAAGACCTCTATCGAGTCCGGCGCCGACGCCGCAGGGGCTAGCGGAGCCAGGAGACAGCATACTGCCAGGAGAACGGCAGGTAGAAGCCTCCTCACTGAGACTCACCCACCTTCGATCGCAGATAGGCCTCTATGAAGCCGTCCACCGCACCTTCCAGGACAGCCTCAGCCCCCGGCGACTCGAATCCCGTCCTGTGGTCTTTCACGAGCTTGTAGGGATGCAGCACGTAGCTTCTTATCTGGTTACCCCATCCCGCATCCACGCGAACTCCCTTCAGCTTTGCTCGCTCTTTCTCCTTCTTCAACCGCTCATCCTCAAGCAACCGGGCATAGATAATCTTGAGCGCGGCTTCCTTGTTCTGGTGCTGCGAGCGCTGGCTCTGACAAGCGGCCGTGATCCCGGTCGGGAGATGCGTGATACGCACCGCGCTGCTCGTCTTCTGCATGTGCTGACCACCCGGACCGCTTGACTTGAACGTCTCAATCTTCAGCTCGTCCGGCGGGATATCGAGGTCTACTTGCTCGTCGGCCTCAGGTAGAACTTCAACCAGTGCAAACGAGGTGTGTCGGGCATGGTCGGCATCGAACGGCGACAGACGAACAAGCCGGTGTACGCCATGTTCCCCCTTCAGATAGCCGTAGGCGTGGTC
Source organism: uncultured Dehalococcoidales bacterium (assembly GCA_964594245.1). Taxonomy (GTDB): domain Bacteria; phylum Chloroflexota; class Dehalococcoidia; order GIF9; family AB-539-J10; genus SKVJ01. The sequence goes on from CAZQML010000133.1 coordinate 6,576, forward strand.
TCCGCGGACGCTGAGGTACGCGCTCTTGATGCCAGCTTCCTCGCCCTCGGATACTTCGAGCACTTCCGCATCGTAGTGCTGCCTTTCCGCCCATCGCACGTACATCCGAAGCAGCATGCTCGCCCAGTCCTGGGACTCGGTCCCCCCTGCTCCGGCATGAAGCGCACACAGAGCGTTGTGGTCATCGAGCTCACCCGACAGAAAGAGACGCGTCTCCATCTTCTCGAAATCGGACCACAGCCGTTGCGCCTCCCCGGAGATGTCGTCCTCCATGGAACCATCGCTCTCCGCCATGGCAAGGTTCACCATCCCGAGCAGTTCGCCGGTCTCCTTCTCCATGCTCCTCCACGCAGCAACGAGTCCTTTCTTGCCATCAAGGGCGCGCATGAGGGCTTTCCCCTTCCTCTGGTCTTTCCAGAAGTCAGGGTCGGACGTCTTCTGCTCGAGCTCTTTTATCTGCTTCTCTTCGCTGGCGATGTCAAAGTCGCACCATGACATCGGAGAGTCGGCGAAGAAGGGTTTCGAGGCTATCACGCAGTTCGAACATCAGGGCTCCTTTCAATGCAGAGAGTACCGATCGCGACACGGCTATCAGGGCAATCTGCCAGCGGCAGCGAGGTGGGCAAGCCGGGTCGGCTCAGGCAATCTGTACCTGCCACTGCAATGTAGCACCCATTCGACCGCGCTCGCAAGATTGACCTTATGTCCGATGGAGACGTAGACCGGCCTTACACCGGCGCGCGTTCGGAGCGCCACGGCAACGACCTCATCACGGTACACCACGTCTGTGGACGCTCCACGCGCTTCATCCAGCGCTCCGTATGCGCCGCAGAGCAGGGACTTGGCGCAGCCGATTGTGGCAATATCAAGGAAGAGGCCCAGATGGGATGCCAGGCCGAGTCCCCGCGGATGGGCCACTCCTTGCCCGTCCACAATCAGCAGGTCAGGGCTTGTTTCGAGTTCACGGCACGCCGCGAGAACCAGCGGCGCCTCGCGGAACGAAAGAAACCCGGGCACGTACGGCCAGTCGAGTTCGCCCTCGGCTGTCCGCACCTCTACTGTCTGCAGGTCGGGGTACGAGAGCACTACAACCGCTGCCCTGCCTCGCCCGCGGACACGGTCCACTGACAGGTCTGCGCCAGCAACATACTGAGGGCTGGCACAAAGACAGCGCGACCTCACCACTCGTGTGGCAAGGTCGCGCTGTAGACTCCCTGCTTCAGTGGTACCGATGTCCCAGCCGTGCAGGTCCAGAACGCGCATCGTTCGTGAGGACTACAGCAGACCCAACTCAGTCAGGTCTACCTTGACCTTCTGGAAAATCTCCTTGGAAACGGGCGTGAACGGCAGTCGCGGATAGCCCCCGTCGATTCCACGTAGCTCAAGTACTGCGTGGCAGGTGGGCACCGTGAGTCCGTACTTCGTAATCTGGCGCACCCTGAGCACCAACTCCTGCGTCTCCATCATCTTGCGCCTGTCGCCACTCTGATAGTCCTGGTAGAGCCGTGCAATGAGGTCAGGATACACGTTGGCGAGGCCTGTAACAGCCGCCTGCGCGCCGGCATCGAACGTCGCCACAAGCATCGCCTCGGTGCCAATAATGAGGTTGAGATCCGGAAAGC
>CAZQML010000134.1:0-4404 GCA_964594245.1 uncultured Dehalococcoidales bacterium
CGATGATCAGGCGGCCGTTAGAATGGTCAAGGAAGCGCTGGCTGAGGGCGTGCCCGCACTCGGTATTCTCAACGGCGCTCTTGTCCCCGGCATCCAGCAACTCGGCGAACTCTTCAAGGACGGCGAGGTATTCCTGCCAGAGGTACTCATTTCATGCCGCGCGATGGATCGCGGAGTCGATGAACTCAAGCCGTACCTGTCAGCAAACCAGATTCAAAGGAAGGGCAAGGTGCTGCTCGGAACCGTCGAGGGCGACCTTCACGACATCGGCAAGAACATCGTCAGGCTGATGCTGCAATGCGGCGGCTTCGAGGTAATAGACCTCGGCGTCGATGTCCCCGCCGGCGACTTTGTCGCTGCCGTCAGGGAGCACTCGCCCCAGGTCCTGGCCCTGTCGGCCCTCCTGACAATCACCATGACCAACATGCCGGAGGTTCTCAAGGCCCTCGAGGAGGCCGGCCTCAGGGGAAATGTCAGGGTGATGATAGGGGGTGCTCCCGTCACTCGCGAGTACGCGGACGAGATTGGGGCCGAGGGATTCGCCGAGGACTGCGCGTCCGCCGTCCAGGAAGCAGAGCGGCTTGTTGCCGGCTAGTCAAAGGAGGAGATGATGGCGGATTCGCTGCGACAGCGTTTTGGCGACATCTGCAGATTCAAACGCAAAGGGGACCTCTGCCTTCTGGCCCCCTGGCTGAACGATTTCTGGATTGAGACGCCCGACGTATGGGTCGGCAAGGGTGCTCCATCCATCCTCGCCGATAGCAGAAAGCTCCGCTCCTACTTCGGTTTCGAGCACATTCGTCTGATGAGAGAGATTCAGACCGGACTCTACATGGACAAGCGGCTCGAGGTTGCCGGCAACGAGTACGTGTACGCCATCCCCCCTATACTGCCAACCTACGACACGCGCATCGTTGGCGAAGACGACCACACTGTCTCCCTCGTGAACGAAGGCGGTCAGACCGTGCGTGTGTTTAAGAACGACCCGCAAAAGATGCCGATGTATCTCGGCCAGCCCGTGAAGGACATGGCCTCGTGGCAGGAGTACAAGAAGCGGCTCGACCCCCACACCCTCGGCCGGCTGCCCCAGGACTGGGAGGCCTACGTGGCCAAGATGAACGCCAAGGACGAGCCTGTGCTGCTGAACGTTGGCAGCTTCTTCGGCTTCCTCCGCGAGTGGATGGGGCTTGAGCCCCTGCTGTTCGCATTCCACGATGAGCCGGCGCTCATCGAAGACATGATGGACACGCTTTGCCACCTCGAAGTCGAGTGCCTCACCACGGTTCTGCAGGACATCCGCGTCGATGCCGCCACTTTCTGGGAAGACATGGCTTTCAAGACCGGGCCCCTGATTTCACCGGCCATGTTCCGCCGCTTCATGATGCCCCGCTACAAGGTCATCACCGAGCTGCTCCGCTCCAGGGGTGTCGACGTGATATTCGTAGACAGCGACGGCAACCTCAACCACCTGATACCACTCTGGATTGAGAGCGGGGTCAACTTCTTCTGGCCGCTGGAGTGTGCTGCCGGGAACGACGCCGTCGCGCTTCGCAAGAAGTACGGCACGGATGCCATTCTCGGCGGAAACATCGACAAGCGCGCCCTTCTCAAGGGCAAGGATGTCATACGCGAGGAAGTAATGTCGAAGGTCCCCTACCTCCTGGAGACAGGAGGCTACTTCCCGTCAGTGGACCATTTCGTGCCGCCAGACGTGCCGTTCGAGAACTTCCTCTACCTCATCAACACTCTGAGGGAGGTGGCTGGCCTTCCGCCCCTGCCTTCTGACGTGGGATAGTCGGATACCGCTGCAGCGCTTCAAGCATCGCGTACATTCGCTCGTACGCGTGGCCCGCTCTGTCGTCGACTGAGCCCAGTTCCCTCCCAAGAGAGCTGAACTCCTCGAAAAGACCGGCCCTGTCCCCATCGCGCACCAGGCTCGAGAAGTGCGCGGCGCTCGATTCCAGCGCGGACGCGACGGAAGGAGCAGTAGGGAAAGCAGCCAGTAATGCACTGTACAGGACACTCCCCTCGCCGAGCATGCTCTCCGTGAGCGCCATAAGTACCTCGAGGGAGGTGCCACTCACCTCTCGCGCCTCTGCGAGACGCCCGGTGCCGACAATGGTCCTGGCCACCACCGCAACGACCAGCGCCGGGACCAGCAGAACAATCGCCATCACCTCATCGTGTGTATCGGGAGTCATCGTCACTACGTGCGCGCCCAGTGGCTCGACGTAGCGCTGCACTCTGGCCGCCAGTTCGCGACTCTGCTCGTCGGCAGGAGCCAGAACGACGTTGTGCCCCGAGAGGCTTTCTGCGCCCGACCCGAACATCGGATGTACCCCGAGGAACACGGCCTGCGGTATGTGCCTCTCCGCCGCCCTCTGAGGGGCCACCTTGAGCGAGCTCAGGTCGATGACAGACTGCCCCCTGCACACGTAGGGTGACAGCTCTCGCATAGCCGGCTCCACTGCGTCGACCGGCACCGCGATAATGACCATGTCGGCGGCCCCTACGTCCGCCGTTTGAGCAACGCGACTGCGCTCCATGCTGCCGGCGAGCCGTTCCACCTCGTCGCGTCGCATATCCACCAGCAACAGGTCATGGCCATGTTTGTGCAGCAATGCGGCAACCCAGCTCCCCATCTTGCCGGCGGCCCCGACTATCGCGACGTTCATACCTTCTGCCACACCGATTTCGCCTTTGGATAGGACCCGAGCACCCGAATGAACACGCAGTGCTTCAGAAGACCCTCGAGCGCCTCTGCGAAATGCGGTTCCTGGCTGTGCCCTTCGAAATCCAGGTAGAAGTTGTATTCCCACGGCTTCTGCCGCGTCGGACGCGACTCTATCTTCGTGAGGTTCACGCCTCGCTCTGCGAACACCCGGAGAGCCTCGTACAGCGTTCCAGGTCCGGAATCGTGCTTCAGGGAGAAGACGATAGATGTCTTGTCGGCGCCGGAAGGGGCCATGTCTCGCCTAGAGAGGATAAAGAACCTCGTGTAGTTGTTCGTGTTGTCCTCAATGCCCGACGCCACGATGTTCATGCCGTATAGCTCGGCCGCGCGCGCGCTCGCTACGGACGCAGCACCACCGTTGCCCAATTCGCCGAGCATCTTCACGCTCCCCGCCGTGTCATAGGCGGGAATCAGCTCGCAGCCCAGGTGCGACAGAAAGGTGCGGCACTGACCGAGGGCCTGCGGATGAGAGTACACCTGCCGGATATCACCGAGCGTCACGCCCGGCGCTGCGATAAGGCAGTGAACGATGCGCAGGGCCGTTTCGCCGCAGACACGAACGTCATGCTCCAGAAAGAGGTCGTAGACCCTGCTGATGCTCCCCTCCGAGGAGTTCTCCACAGGAACGATACCGAAGCGCGTCTGCTCCTCCACCACGGCACGGAACACATCATCGAAGCTCTCGCAAGGGCGTGTCGAGACCGACCTGCCGAAGAAATCCAGGGCCGCCTGCTCGCTGAACGCCCCCGGCTCGCCTTGGAATGCCACTGTTGTGTGTTGCACTGACTTGGAGGTCTCGATTACGCGCTCGTAGATTCGCTCGACATCTCGCTCCGCCACACCCATCTCAGAGGCCATGGTCCGCACCTTGTCGAGCACCCGCTGCTCACGCGCGGCGTCAAGCACCGGCAGTCCGCTGCGCTCTTTCTCCTCACCGATGGCCCGCGAATACTTCAGCCTGTCGCTCAACAGGCGCACAATCTCCCTGTCGGCAGCATCGATCTTCTGCCGCAATTCGTCCATGCTCATTTCGCACACCCCGATATCAGGCCACCCTGCAGTCCAAGGTCACACAGCGTCACCGCCACCATCGCCTCAACCACCACCACTGCCCTCGGAACGATGCAGGCGTCGTGCCTTCCCGATATTGTCAGCTCCGCGTCCTGCCATGTCTTGAGATTCACGCTCTTCTGTTGCAGCGACACGGACGCTGTCGGCTTGATGGCTGCCCTGACAACAACGGGCATGCCAGTAGTGAGCCCCCCAAGGATGCCTCCAGCGTCGTTCTTGGTTGTCACAACACGGTCGCCCTCGATGGCGAAAGGGTCGTTCGCCTGCGAACCTCTGACAGCGCTCAAACCGAAGCCCCCTCCAAACTCGACCGCCTTGACAGCCGGTATGGCGAAGAGGGCACGCGCAATCTCGCCGTCCACGGTCGAGAACACCGGCTCGCCGATGCCGACCGGCAGTCCTGTCGCCACGCACTCGATGACGCCGCCGACGCTGTCGCCGTCAGCCCTTGCCTCTTCTATCTCCCGTTCCATCGCCACCGCAGCCGGGCCATCGCTACACGACAGCGAATTCATGCGGCAGGACGCGCGCGCCGATTCGACTCCCATCTCGGCCGCCCGCACACGACCTATCTGGACGGTGTGCGCGAAGACCTCGAC
>CAZQML010000135.1:0-3255 GCA_964594245.1 uncultured Dehalococcoidales bacterium
AAAGAAAAGGAGAAAAACGAAATCAACACTATAACTGACACTCATTCACAACACCACTCTCATCCCAAATCACAAAAAATTGAGCGAGGGCAGAAGAGCGCGAACCCGCTGCGGCAGGTCTCTGCCAGGAACAGACCGAAACGCGTCGATATCGATGGCCAGGTCGTAGCATTGCCAGAAGAGCCGGTATGCCGTCTTGTCATCGGCACTCAACCTGGTAGACAGAGACAGGGGTGAGCCCTTCTCCATAGACCTGATGTACTCGCCCACCGAGAAGGTGTTGAGCCAGAAGTAGTCCCCTATTCTGGACGTAGCTCCGGCGCCGATGCCCACAAAGGCGTCTCTCGTCACGGTCGTATAGCGGCTCGTCCCCGGCTTGTTGAAGCTCCAGATAGAAGTCCGTTCGTAGCCTGCGTTCCGAGCCTGCCTCACTGTTGATCCCAGCATCTGCCTCTCAAGCCACCAGGGAGGCAGGGATACTCCTTTCCCGTGCAGGTGACTGCCGAGAGCTGTATAGGAGAAAGAAATCAAGGGATACGTGGATATCTGCTCTACACCGAGGCTGCAGGCTGTCGCGACGTCGGCCTCCACTTCCTCCCTGTTCTGCGTGGGAATAGCGAACATCAAATCGACATCCGTGGTGGCAAAACCGACCTCAAGAACCCGTTCGCACGCCTGCCTCGCCAGGTTCCCGTCGTAGTCGCGACCGAGCACGCCGAGGAGGCGGTCATTGAAGGTCTGCACTCCCAGGCTTGCCATGCTGACCCCACTGTTCTTGAGACGGCGAAGAACAGTGCTTCCGGCGGTTGAGGGATGGATCTCTACTCCCACCTCATGTCCCAGGTGGAAGTGCCCGGCGAGCCAGGAGAGGGTCGTCTCCACAATCTCGGGAGTGAGAGACGGCGTGCCCCCGCCAAAATACACTGTATCGACCGTGACATCACCCCACAGCCTTCGATAGCCCTCCAGTTCCTTGAGGATGGCGTCCTGATAGGCGGCGCTCACGACGGGGTCATGGACTTCTTTCACATAGGGGCAGAAAGGACAGATGGAGCTGCAGAAGGGCAGATGGATGTAGAGGTTCAGGCGTTCAGGCCTCGGCGGCAACACCGGCGGCTGCCGGTCAAAGATGAACGAACCCTTCGCGCCCGGGAGTAGCAGTCTCAGAGCCCTGTGCAGTGCTGAACTCATGTGAAGGGTAATGCTACATGCTCGTTCGTTCGGGCGCTCGGACGGATCCCCGGGCGGTCACGGAAACACGGACGGCTCTCTGCCGGAGCGAGATTCCTCGAAGGCCTGCGGGCATAACGTCGCCTACGGTAGCGCCAGACGCACGCCTGCGACGATTCCCAGCGTAACACAGAGGACAATCACGCCGGCAATCACCACGCCACCGGCGACCCCGACAAAGGACCTCCTCCATTCCATGTCGAGCAGCCAGCTGAGTATCGTGCCCGTGTAGGCCCCTGTCACCGGCAGCGGCACAGCCACAAACAGCACCAGGCCAAGCAGTCCGTACTTCTCGACCATCGGGTGGCCGCGGGCACGGACCGAGGTCAGATACCTGTCGAAGAGCGGCAGGCGCGTCAGTACCGTTCTGTAGAACGCGACGAGGATAAACCGAACGGGGAAGAACACGAGTATGTTCGTCGACACCGACAGGAAGAACGTCGCAGCGGGCTCAATCCCGAGCGCGATTCCCAGTGGTATGCCGCCTCGAAGCTCGCTGATAGGACTGGCCGACGCAAGCAGCACCAGCAGGACATCACGCATCAGGATGACTCTCCATCCGGCAGGGCGCCGAAGCGCCTGCTCCGTCGCGAGTACTCCTTAAGCGCACTGTCTACATCAACGTCGCCAAAGTCGGGCCAGAGCACGTCGGTGAAATACAGCTCCGCGTACGCGGCCTGCCACATCAGGAAGTTGCTCAGCCGAAGCTCGCCACCGCAGCGGACGAGCAGGTCCACGTCCGGCATCCCCGCAGTGTACAGGCCCAGGGAAACCTGCTCTTCATCCACCGCATCGGGTGACACCTCGTTTCGCGCGAGCTCCTGCGCCGCACGGACTATCTCCCCGCGCGAGCCGTAGTCAAAAGCAAGGCAGAGCGTCAGCCCCGTGTTCTCCGCGTTCATCTCGATGGCAGCCGCCACCTTTGCCTGCAATTCAGCGCTCAGTTGGTCGACCCTGCCAACAAGTCGCAGCCGCATGTTGTCACGCAGACAGGTCCGGGCCTCGGCGTCTATCACCGTGGACAGCATCCGAAAGAGCGCAGCCACTTCCGAGCGGGGACGCCTCCAGTTCTCCGTGGAGAAGGCGTAGAGCGTCAGATACTCAACGCCCCTGCTGGCAAACGCTTGTGCGACCGGGTGCACCCTGTCGACACCACGCTGGTGCCCTGCGACCCTCGGGAGGCCGCGCCTGCGGGCCCAGCGGCCATTGCCATCCATGATGACGGCCACGTGCCGGGGCGGCCTGGCAGCAACGGTCACGCCCTGTCTCCCACGCGGTTCAGGCGTGGCCGCGCCAGCGGGCCCAGCAGCCCCCGAAGCAGGCCGGCCATGAGCATCCGGCTGTGCCAGTCGAACGAGAACGACGGTGACTGCAACAGTTGGTCGGCCACGTGGCCGCGCGCCGCCCGGTCAATAATCGTGTCAACCTGCCGCGGGCTAAGGTGTCCATAGATGCGCCGGACCCGTGAACCGAGGCGCAACTCAGCCCCGAGGTCGCTCTTCCAGCGCCTCTCGTATCCCGACAGCGCCTTCGACGAGAGGTCTCCTGCCGCAAGAGCCTCCTCGATGACATTCGCGCCTGCCCGCGCCGCGATGGCTCCGAAGTAGAGCCCTCCGCCGGTCGTCGGCTTCACCTGGCCGGCTGCATCCCCGATAACGATGAGCCCATCCGCGTACGTGCGACGAAGGGGCGACACCGGGACGGGTCTCTGCGAAATGCGTATCTCACGCTTCCTGAGCCTCGACCGGACTTCCGGCCGCTCCAGGAAGCGGCCCACCTGCGCCTTCGCGGCCCGGGTACTCAGAACACCGACCCGAACGAGATGACCGCCGACCGGGACCAGCCATGCAAGCAGCCCGCGCTCCAGGTCCTGGAGGAGATACACCTCCGTCTCCTCCACGTCATCCATCTCGATCTCCGCATGCGCACCAACCAGGTAGCGCTGCGTCGCTCCAAGACCCAACTGATGGGTCAGTCCCGGGCTCACACCACTCGCGACCACCAGTGCGCGCGCACGCAGGACTT
>CAZQML010000136.1:0-7089 GCA_964594245.1 uncultured Dehalococcoidales bacterium
TTCTGGACCTCGTCAGTTCCGGTTGGGGTGAATTCCTGCGTGAGACCCCCTCATCTGACGAGATCGCGATGCTTCGCAGGCACGAGCGCACGGGCCGTCCTCTCGGTGACCCCACGTTTGTCGACCAAGTGGAGAATCTGCTCGGACGCTCTCTACGACGCAATAAGCCGGGCCGCAAACCCTCCGTTCACGAATGAGTGTCAATTCCGCACAATTCCGGGGACACCATACTTAATTCATCTCACGTTCACAATCGGTATCCGCCGAGCGACTTTCCCCGGAATCGGACTCAGTCAGCTTCAGATTCACCGATATAAGTAAGGTGTCCCCAGAATTCCCACACGCGCTTGCCCCGACATCACAGTATCTCGATGCCGTTCTAGCTGCATGACCACCCCTCAGCCTCGCAAGGACTGCTATGGCCTGTACATTTCGCCCGGCGGAAGTCGACTCTTTGTAACACGCGCCATTCGCGGTTATAATAGGATGCTCGTGGTGAGCGTAGCCTAGTGGTTAAGGCGCCAGGTTGTGGCCCTGGAGATCGAGGGTTCAAATCCCTCCGTTCACCCCAGCGCCTATAGCTCAGCGGACAAGAGCACCGGTCTTCGGAACCGGGTGTCGGGGGTTCGAATCCCTCTAGGCGCGCCACCTCCACCCCACCATCCTCTCCGAGGATTCATTGCAGAACACGCAGCAGCTGCTGAAATCCCGTCGCAATCGGAGCCTGACGATATCGGTCCCTACCCTCGGTGTCTTCCTTGCAACCGCTATCCTGCTGCTCGCACCGGCCGGCTGCAGCACGGCGCAGACGACCTCTCCACCACCAACCGAGGAGCGCCTTGAGCCACCCGGCAACGCTCTGACACCGCAGGCGCCGGGGAGCACGGAATTCATCGAGATGTCATTCGACTGGACGTACTGGCGCTTCCGTGACATCACGTGGAACTGGTCCGCACGGATACCCACCAGCCTGTACCAGCACTACAAGTCGAAGCCCAGACCCCACACCAAGGACTACGCGGTGTACGCAACCGATGAAAATGACAGGGAGATAGTCGACAATCTCTCTCACACGCTCGCGGGCCAGGCTGAGACGCTTGGTCTGGACGAATACGAGACAATCCACTTCATCGCCGCCTTCGTGCAACACCTCGCCTACACAACGGACGCGGAGACGACAGGATTCGACGACTACGCCCGATATCCTATCGAGACTCTGGTCGAGGAGGGAGGAGACTGCGAGGACACGGCAATACTGCTCGGGAAGATAATGGTGGCGCTCGACTACGACGTGGTCCTCGTCAGGCTGCCGGCTCACATAGCGCTCGGTGTGCTGGAAGGGGAGAAGTTCGCCGGCACATATTACCCCTATAAGGACAAGCACTACTTCTACCTCGAGACCACCGGCGAGGCCGGCCGGATAGGCATGGTGCCCGAGGAGTACAAAGATCAGCTCGCCTACATCTACGACTTCTCTCCCCGTCTTGTCATAGTGCACACGTGGACGGGTCAGCGCCACCAGGACACGTACGAGCTCCGAGTCACTGTTGAAAACCAGGGTACCGCCGCAGCGGATGGCTGTTCGGTGCTGGCCGGCTTTGACGCCGGCAACGAGCGCCTGTGGAACAGCACTCGAAGCGGGACTTTCGACCTCGAGCCCGGCGACAGGATAGGAATCACGATGACATTGTCCTTGCCGGAGACAGAGCACACACGACTGCTGGCGTACGTGGTGCGAAACGGCAAGTCACTGGACAAGAGCCGTTCCGAGTGGTTCGACAGCTAGGGCATACGCCCGTGCCAGCCGATGCTCAGAAATCCGTCACGCACGGGCAGCACTCCTGCGATAGATGGGACGTGTCGTTGTGCCTCACAAGGACATGCCGGCCGGCGACGCAGTCAAACTCCGTCATTCCAGCCAGGTCCAGCCGGACCTGCCAGAAACCGGAGTTGTTGAGCCCCAGCAACGAGCAGATGGCCACCTTGTGCCAGACGCGGTGTGACACGAGGACAACCGTTCCGTCCACTTCGAGTGCCGTCTCAAGAACAAGCGAAACCCTCTGTGCCACATCGTCGAGCGACTCGCCCCCGGGCAGCCGCACAAGGTGAGGGGATGATAGCCACATCCGGCGAAGCTCCGGATAGGACTTCTTCACTTCCTCGTCGCTGAGCCCCTCCCACTCGCCGCAGTCAAGGTCCGTGAGTCCCGGCAGGACGCTCACCGGGAGTCCCACCGCGCGCCCTATCGTGTGCGCGGTCTCCAGGGCACGTGATAGAGGGCTGGAGTGCACCAGGGTCACGCCCTCCCCTGCAAGTCGAAAGCCAAGACATTCCGCCTGTTGTCTGCCGCGGTCACTGAGCGGCACTTCGGAGCGCCCGCGGTAGACCGTATCGCTGTTCCACTGGGTCTCCCCGTGTCGGACCAGAATCAATCGTGTCATCGCTCGTAAACGTCCGCACTCATACACGGAGCCAGTGCAGCTATGATGCCGTCTTCGTACATCGACGTCCTGGTGAGCATCCCCTTCGTCAGGTACCCAACGGCGCCGACACTGCGGCGTATGTCCGGCTCGCCCGAGACCTGGGCCATTATGTCGCCCAGTTCGCAGCCATCGAGCACCCTCCGTACGAAGGAAGCCGGCATCTCGAACATCGGCGTGGTGCCGTAGCTCTCGCTTCCGTCACTGTCGATCACGCAGACAACGCTCACGCCGAACCACGTCTCCCTCAGATTCAGAAGGCCTCCTTCGATTCCGAGGCAGTAATCCGCGTCGAGCGAACGCGCCGTCGCCTGGCTCTGCGCAGCCAGAGCGCGATTCCGCGCTCCCGAGAAGCACTCATCTCCAACAGGCTGTGCCGAGACTGCGCTGTCGACCTCCAGACCCACAACCTTCACACTCCCGAAGCAGCGCTGGAACGCATGGCGCGCAGCTTCCACTTTCGCACTGTTGGTCGAGCCGACAACTACAGTGACCACGGTCTCAACTCCTGCAGGCATTCAGACGGGACCCGAACCCTCAGGGCTAACGGCGCGGGCCTTCACATCCGCAGCGAGGCGATGGGACACCCCCACGGAAGCCACTACCCTGCGTTCGAGGTCTTCCATGCCGCGGCGCGGGAGAGCAGTTCCTTCGCGCCGACGCGCGAGGGTTCGCCGAGGCTCCCCAGCATCGCGGACAGCTCTGCCTCACGCTCCGGTCCCTCGAGCGGGACGACTTGAACGAAGGTGCGTTCGCCTGCAACCTGTTTCTGGACGCTGCACTGACTGTCACCGTAGGCAGCAACCTGCGGCAAGTGAGTGATGCATATCACCTGGTGCGATTGCGCCAGCCGCGCCAGCTTCCTGCCGATGACTTCACCACTACGTCCGCCGACGCCGACGTCAATCTCATCAAACACAAGCGTGGGAGCGACATTGCTGTGTGACAGCGCACAGCGGATGGCAAGCATCAGCCTCGATATCTCCCCCGTGGACGCAGTCCTTGAGAGCGGCATGAACGGTTCCCCCGGATTGGCCTGAATGAGAAACCCGATATCGTCAATCCCGTGGGTCGAGAAACTGCAACCGGCGCCATCGGACAACACCAGGTCATCGCCTCCCTCGACAAGCCCGAAGGAAACCGTGAACCCGGTCCCGTCCATGTTCAGTTCGGAGAGTTCAACTTCCACCGCACGCGAGAGCGTCGCGGCGGCCTCCTTGCGGAGTCCGGAGAGTCGCTCCCCCAGCTCAGCAAGGCCCCCGCGCAGTTTCTCCTCCTCTTCCACCAGCTGCTCCTTCTGCTCCTCACCTGAACCCAGCGCAGCGTGCTCCTTCTCTGCATCGTCTGCATACAGGAGCACCGCGTCAATCGTATCCCCATACTTTCTCTTCAGGGTTCGAATCAGGTCCAGCCGTGCCTCCACCTGCTCGTGACGCGCCGGGTCGTACTCCAGCGAGTCGCGATACGATGCCAGTTCGCGAGACGCGTCCTCAAGCTGATACAGGGCGGATTCCACGCTTCGGGCAAGTGGCCCGGCGCGAGAATCCGTCTCGATGGCCTCGCGCAGAAGCTGCAGTGCCCGGGCAATCTTGTCTGTACCCGAAGGAAGTCCATCTTCTCCACCGTGCAGTTCGCCACAGGCGGCTTCCACAGCCGTGCGCAGCTTCTCCACGTTCGACAGCATCCTGCTCTCCTGCTCGAGATCCGAATCCTCGTCCCGCTGAAGGTCTGCCTTGCGTATCTCTCCGATTTCGAAGGACAGGAGGTCCCGTCGGCGCGCAATCTGGCGATCGTCGGAACTGGCTGCTTCCAACAACCTCCTCGTGTGCCGGAGCTGCTCCGCCATGGCCGTGAACTCAACACGAAGTGGCTCGGTCCCGCCGTAGGAATCAAGCAGCACAAGCTGCTCCCGGGCATCCAGCAGGGAGAACTGCTGATTCGGCCCGTGCATGTCAAACAGATGCCCGGAGATTTCCCGCAGTGTTCGAACCGGCACGGTACGCCCGTTCACCGAGGCGCCCCCACGCCCACTCCGGTCAACTTCACGCCGCAGCATCACGATCGGGCCTTCAATGCCAGCCTCTTCCAGGACGCCTGCCACTGGCCCGCCGCCGCCAGCGACGACCGTGGCTTCAATGACAGCCCCTTCCGTCCCCATCCGCACCACTTCCTGTCCAACTCGCCGACCAAGAAGCACGTCGAGAGCGTCAAGGACAAGAGACTTGCCGGCACCGGTCTCGCCCGTGAGCACATTGAGGCCCTCGGAAGGTAGCCACTCGACCCGGTCGATGATGCCGAAATCACGAATCGTCAGTCTGTTGAGCACCGGAGAAGGACTCCCTCACCACGATGAAATGAGCTTCGAGATAAGATATCCCGCTTCGCTGGGGACGTCAACAGTGCCAGTCCAGGCACGGCCCGGCGCTGACGCCGAAGACGGCCCGGAACAGCCGGCGTAGCGGGGTGACGATAGGCCTCCGACATGGGCTACAATGGAGGCAATGCCTTCACACGATATCGGCAAGGCGCTGGTCATTATCGGCCTGGTGGTGCTAATCGTCGGCATCCTTGTCGCTTTCTCGCCTCGAATTCCACTCCTGGGCCGCCTGCCCGGCGATCTGTCATTCCACATAGGAGAGCACCACGTGTTCATTCCTCTCGCCACCTGCATCCTTCTCAGCATCGGTTTGACCATCGTGGTCAATGTCGTGCTGCGGCTGCTCAAGTAGGCTCCAGCGGTGCCGGCGAACTAAACGAAAGACCCTGCGCCAGGACACAAGAAAGGGGCGCCGGCTTTCACCTGCGCCCCTATGATTGCCACCGACCACCCCTACTCTTCCCGTTCAGAGTCACTGAACTTCTGTTGCTCCGTTGCCTACACTGGAGCGTCACACTGCGCGAAGAGCTCGGGGCTTTGGAATGCTCTCCCCTGGCCGCTACTCACCACTCGGCTGTTTCACCCCACCAGCGGAGAGCCAAGAAGAGGAAAGAACCATTGGCACAACATGGCACGCGCCTCAGTCATACCTTCCTCCTGCGGGAACGGAGTTCTCAGTCCGCCTTGGGTCCCTCTCCACCCCGCAATTCGATGCTACCACGGCTTCCGAACCGCGTCAATTCAGCGAATCGCCTCAGGAATACGCGCACCGGAGGGGGGAGCGTTGCATCAGCAAGAGTGTTGCCTGCGGGCTGCGCTCATTCGTTTGCGCTGCAGACTGGCCCGGACAACACGAGAGGCGGCCAGGGAAGCCGCCTCGGAGTCGCCCCTCCCCAGCTCCTAGTATTCCATGCCTTCGCGACCCGCAACTCCACTATCGAACGGATGCTTCACCTTGCGAATCTCGCTCACCAGGTCCACCATCGGCAGGAGTTCATCCAGCATACCGCGTCCGGTCAACACAAGCTCCATTCCCCCGAGCGTCACTCACTCCGTCAACGCAGGTCCCCAGAAGCGGCTCGCCCGGCGCCGCGCGTACCCAGTTGAACCGCCTGTGGTAGCGCTCGAGTATTCGGATGGTCCTGACTCCCAGCAGGCCAAGGAACAGGGCGTTGCCCGCTGCATGCATTACGTCAAAGCCCACGCTGCCGAGCAGCGTCACAAGGAAGGTCCGCAGGGTGAGCGGGTACACAAAAGCTACCCACATCCAGGCATCCGTTATCAATCCGAACAGAATGCCCCAGCAGATTCCGAACATCGCCAGCGTCCTGGCTCGAAGCGCGACTCTCCTCAGGAGCGGCGCCGACGCTCCCGCAAGGCCCCATGCAAGAACCTGGAACAGGGTCCACGGACCGTGACCGAGGAAGAAATTGGACACGACCGCGGTCATGGCGCCGACCATGAACCCGGCTACGGGGCCGAACACGTAGCCGGCGCAGACAACGACGTATGTGCTCGGCTGAAGGCCGGGAATCGCCGCGAACGGAACCCGGAGCAGGGCCGAGAGCGTACCCAGCAATGAGATTATGGCCAGCTCCCGGGCGCTCACGTGAGACGACTCGAACCGGACAGTGAACGTCAGCACGACAAGAAAGGCCAGCCCGGCGACGAGGAGTGCTGCCAGTGACGACCCGGCGGACGCCGCGCCGCCGACGGCGAAGGCCAGCAGCACCAATGCCAGCGCCGCGCCGGCGAGCAACACGAGGCCGTGCTTCCCCGTCACGCGAGGTCCTCCAGCAAATCTTCCACCGTCATATATGCTCCGGAGCCCCGTTCCTCGAAGTATGGCCGAGTCAAACGATTCACCTGCGGGGAGAAGAGGAGCGCCTCAGAGAGAACCTGTCGCGTCGGCCCCTCAACGACGACCTGTCCTTCCGAAAGGAGCAACACCCGGTCGGCGTGCGCCGCCGAGGTCTCCACGTCATGAGTGACCAGAACGACTGCATTTCCTTCTCTGCAGTACTCGTGCAGGAACTCCATCAGACTGTGCTTCAAGCCGTACTCCATCCCTCGAGTGGGCTCGTCCAGGACGAGCACGCGGGGCTGAGCTGCAATCACCGATGCAAGAGCCACCCTCTGCCTTTCGCCGCCACTCAGCGCCCTGGGGTAGTGGGCTCGATACTGCGCCAGGCCGAACCTGTCCAGCACCTGCTCGAGTCGCTCTCGCGCCTC
>CAZQML010000137.1:0-18817 GCA_964594245.1 uncultured Dehalococcoidales bacterium
TCTAGCCCGGCGTAGAGCGCATCGGCACACAGAAGCAGTTCGGGGACGAAGTACTCCTGTCGGGCATACAGGTCGCCGACCGTTTCCATTCCCTTGGCCAGCCCGCCCATGATGGCCTCGAAAGCGTCCACCCCCTCCTCAACCGCGATGTTTGCCATCTCGACGGTCTTCTCCTCTTCGTACTCGACGACGGTATCATGCAGGTCCTTCAGTATCTGGGCTGTTCTCTCTTCGCTTGCCACAAATGCTCTCCTTTCTGTGTGTCAGTCGTGCGAGCGGTGGTGTTCTACGGTCCTGTCTTACCGGCAGACATCGGACGATGACGGTGGGTGTCCGATGAGTGGATGGGCAGATTGTAACAGATTGAACAGGCAGCCTCACAGGGGATTTACTCATGTGAAGGATGGCTGGATGCAATGGAGGAGCGAAACCTGCGCGGGCCACCGTTGGAGGTGGGTGCCAGCCGGCACGGAGAGGAGGACACCGGTTCACCTCCCCTGGAGTCGCGTTGGTGCCGGAGACGTTGTCTGCTACTCCGCTCGCAGCGCGTCTATCGGGTTCAGGCGCGAGGCCTGGAAGGCCGGGTAGAAGCCGAAGAAGAGGCCGATGCCGACCGATACGGACACCGCAAGTATGATTGCGTTGGCGGTGACGAGGGGCGTTAGCTCGCTCACGAAATGGCCTACGGCTGCTGCGATTCCCCAGCCGGAGGCGATACCGATGAGGCCTCCCGTGAAGCTCAGCAGTGCAGCCTCGATGAGGAACTGGATCCAGATGTCCCTCTCCTGAGCACCGAGCGCCTTGCGGATGCCTATCTCGCGGGTGCGCTCCAACACCGAGACGAGCATGATGTTCATTACGCCGATGCCGCCCACCAGCAGAGAGATAGCTGCGACCGCGCCGAGGAATATGACCATGATGTCCATTGCCTCGGAGACCTGGGCCACAAGCTCCTCCATAGACATCAGGCGGAAATCGTCCTCTGCTTCAGCCAGCAGCCGGTGGCGCGTGCGCAATAGCTTGGTGATGGCTTCCGTCACCTCTTCCGAGTAGCCGCCATCTTCAACACTGAGGGCAACGAGATTGACGACATGGTCGCCCTGTGCGGTACGCTGCTGCGCGGATGTCTGTTGCACGAAGGTGAGAGGGGCGTACACTCCATCGTCCGGGCTCATCATTGCCGCGCCCTTTTCCTTGAGCACGCCTATGACGTGCGCGATGTTGCCGTTCACCTTGATGGTCTCACCGACCGGGTCGGCTTCGCCGAAGAGGTCCTCAGCCACAGTGGCGCCAAGCACGACGACTCTGGCCGCGCGGTCGTAGTCGTAGTCGGAGAAGAACGCCCCGGTTTCGGTCTCCAGGTTATACACAGTGCGATACTCGGGAGTGGTTCCTGTCACGCTCGCCGACGTGTTCTCCTGCCCCGCTATCAATTGAGCACTTGATTGGATGACGGGCGCGACATCGGTGATGTGCGCAATCTGTTCCTTGATGGCTGCAGCATCCTCCAACGTGAGTGTCTGCGTTGACCCTCCGCCCCTCACGCCTCCAGGTCCGGAGAAGGAGCCGGGGTATATCTGCACCAGGTTGGCGCCGAGCGACTCGATGCTCGAGACAATCTCCGCCTGCGCCCCCTGGCCGATGGCCAGCAGTGCGATGACTGAGGCGACGCCGATAACGATGCCCAGCATGGTGAGGAAGCTGCGCAGCTTGTGTGCCACCACGCTGGCCCACGCGGAGAGGAGCGGGTCAAGGAATCGTGTCATATCCTTTCCTCCCGCTGTACCAGGCCGTCCATCAGGTGGATGACGCGCTCACAGTAGCTCGCCATGTCCGGCTCGTGAGTAATCATTACCAGTGTGTTGCCCTGCTCGCGGTGAAGCTCCACCAGCATGTTCATGATCTCGGCACTTGAGTGGCTGTCCAGGTTGCCGGTCGGCTCGTCCGCAAGGATGACCTGGGGACGCTTCGACAGGGCTCTGGCGATTGCGACGCGCTGCTGCTCGCCTCCCGACAATTCGGTAGGCTTGTGGCCCGCACGGTCGGCGAGCCCAACACGAGCGAGCGCCTCCTTCGCCGGCGCGGAGTCGAACGTGCCGGAGTACTTCAGGCCGAGCTTTACGTTGTCCAGTGCGCTCATTCGTGGCAGCAGGTTGTAGGACTGAAAGATGAAGCCGATCTTCTGTGCCCGGATTGTTGCCAGCTCGTGTCGACTGAGCCGGCTCACGTCTTTGCCATCGAGGAAGTAGCGCCCGCTTGTGGGCTGGTCAAGGCAACCGAGAACGTTGAGCGTCGTCGACTTGCCCGAGCCGGAGGGGCCCATGATGGCCACCATCTCTCCGGGCTCAATCCGAAACGTGATGCCGTGAAGAACGGTCAGCTCTCTGCTGCCCATCTGGTAGGTCTTGGTTATCTCTTCGAGGCGAATCACTAATGCGGGGGCCCTCCCATCATGAACATGCCGTTCGGGCGGCCGTCACCGGACGGCCCCGCGGCGCTGCCGTACGTCTTGATGACTTCCCCTTCTTCAAGTCCGTCGGTCACCTCGGTGAACTGCCAGTTGCTGATGCCCGTGCTGATCTGCCGCTCTTCTTCTGAGCCGTCCTCGGCAAGCACCGTAACGAATGACTGGTTGCCAGCCGTGCTGATAGCGGCGTTCGGTACGAGCAGCACATCGGCCTTCTCGGCGATGAGCAGCGTTACGCTGACGTTCAGACCCTGGCGTAGTTCGATGCTCTCCAGGACAGACGTTGCCCCGGCGGCACCCGGCCTGAACCCGCCCGACTGCATCCTCTCCATCATGGCCTGCGCCTCTTCTTCCGTCATCTCTCCCGCCTCGATGGCTGTCTTAAGCCTTTCAGGCATTTCCCCGGACGCAGTCTCTTCGCGGGCCCGCGCCATCTGCGATTGCGCCTCCTCCATTTGTGCCCGCATCTCTTCAAGGGACGCGACTTCCACCGTCACCCCGTAGTTCACGACGCCCGAAGAGATGGTTGCCGTCGGCGCGACGGCCGTCACTTCGGCAGGCAAGACAACGCCCGACATGGAGTCAATCTCCACTTCCGCCTGAGTGCCTTCGACCACTTGTGCGATGTCATTCTCGCTGACGAGGATAAGAGCCTCGAATCTGTTCGGGTCGACGACGGTGACTGCAACCGAGCCCTTGAAGACCTCGTCACCACCCTTGGCCGTGACCTTTGTCACGAATCCATCGAAGGGAGCCACCACCTCGGGGCTCTGTGCGAGATGCTCATCGAGCTGCGCCTGTGCATCATCCAGCTTGAGTTTCGTCTGCTCGACCTGCAACTCCTTAATCTCAATCTCGTCGTCATCGGGACAGCATTGGACGACAACGTCACCGGTGATGGTCGTTTGTGTCTCTTCTTTGGCTGCGTCGAGTGCCATCTCAGACTGCTTCAGGCTTATCTCCGCCGAGAGTAGTGACATTCTGAGCGAGCGGAGTTTCTCCTCCCAGTCGGCGGTATCCAGGGTGGCCACTACCGCGCCCGCGCTTACGGCATCGCCTTCCTCGACAAACACGTCCTCTACTGTGCCTGCCATGTCGAAGGCCAGATCCTCCTCTGTTGAGAACGCGAGATTACCCGATGCCGAGACGTCCACCGTCAGACTGCCGCGGGTGACCGTGTAAGGCTCGCTCCCGTCCTCCACTGCGCCTTCCTCGTCTGTTGCACAGCCGACTATCGGCAGCACCAGGAGCGCACAGAGCGCGAGCAGTGCAAGTCGCTTCGCGTGTATCATATTGCGTCCACCTGTTCTATCGTTGGCGCGCCCTGTACGGGCGTCGCAGCGAGTATGGCAGACAAATGTTAAGAAAAGGTGAACCCATCACGCCAATCCGCTCGTATCGTTGCGGCAGAGGCCTTCACCGAAAATTAACAATCTGCCCGTACAATGGTGCCTCATGAGGCCTATTCTGACGCGCGCAGCAGCCGCGCTTTCCTCTCTGGCCATTCTTCTTGCGCTGGTTCCGGCAGTAGCTGCATCCGTTCCAATCCTCGAATGGACGGAAGTGGACACTCCTGGAGACAACGACCTGACTGTAGTGACTCCCTCTGAGGTGACGGGAATCGCTGCCGGCGACCACGGTGTAGTGTACGCCATCGACGGAGAGAACGGGCGACTGTATCGCTCCCTCAAGTACAGCCTCGATTGGGAGGACTTCACCAAGTACCTTGAGCGTGCGGAAGCGACTCTTCCCGCAACCATGATAGCTGTGGCCCCCGACAACGAGGGAATCGTCGCGGTACTTACCGACGGTGGAACTGCCGTATATGTGTCGCTCAATGGGGGCTATGACTGGGAAGATGTGCACCTTCCTTCTCTTTCGGGAGTTGTCACGGCGCTTGCAGTCTCAGGTGAGTATACGGTGGGCGACTACGAGTACCGCGAGATTGCAGTGGGTACCGCCTCGTGGGGTGATGATCTCAGCAACGGTGACGTCTACATATTGCAGGGTGGTTGTACGTGGTCCTACTGGCAGGCGCAGGAACTCACAGTGGACTCCGCCGGCGTCTCCCCCGTACATGTTGGTGCCGACGTTGCGACGCTCGCGTACTCGCAGGACTATTCGCGCGATGACACGTTGCTGGTCGTCTGTTCCACCGGCGGTTCAGATACCGATCTCGATGCAGGGCTTGAGAGCAGGACATGGCTTTGCCTTGGCGAGAGAGACAAGGCAGACGGCGGCACCGGCTGGGGCTTCTTGAATCCGGAGTATCCAGTGAAAATCATCGCTGCCGGTGAAGACCACTTCGTTCATTCGGCGCTCGCGCTGCCATCCGACTACTCCAGCGAAGAGGACGATGAGCGTACGGTCTTCGTGAGTATCGAGTGTGAGCCTGATGACTCCTATGACGATGTCTATCGCGTCGTTGATGACGAAGCTCACCCCCCGACCACTGACCGCATGGACGTGGACGGCGGAAGCGATATCGACATCTGGAGCATCGCGTACAGGGGAGACCTTGACGGCGGCACGCTGCTTGCAGGTGAGCGGGAGCCTATGGATTCGCCGAAAGAGAAAGATGTCCAGGTGTGGCGATGCGTAGAGCCGTTTGAGGTCGCGGCTCAGCTTGACTGGGAGACTGCCTCTGTGCCGCCCACCGGCCCTGGCCATGCGTACGTTGTCTGGGCGCCTGACGTTTCGCTCGCCTATTGCGGCACATCGAGCCAGCCCGGCGACGACCTCGACGAGAGCGCTTTCTCCGCGAGCACCTACGGCGACCTCTGGCGGCAGATGGCGATTATCGATACTGAATTCACCTTGACCGACCTGGTTGTCACGCCGGACGGCAAGGACCTCTTCCTGACTACGGCGAATCCGTGGGGGCCGGAGTCGGTCTGGCAGAGCTACACCGACCCGCTCGGAGAGCGGTGGGAGCGGGTGCTCACAATCGACTCCATTACTGATGCCGTGATGATTGAGCTCAGCCCTGAGTACGATGACGACGAGACGATATACGTCATCGAGCATAACGGTGACCGGATTGCGCTGACGCACGACGGCGGCGACACGTGGGACTGGCAGCGGAGGTCGCCCGAACCCATCCTCGACTTCGTCATCGTTGACGAAGACACCCTCTACGCCGCCATACCGGACGGGCTTGTGATGAAGAGTTCCAATCACGCGCGGAGCTGGGAAGACGCGGTCGATACGGAACTCGACGAGGTCAACATGCTCTCTCTCGCCTCTGACGGCACGCTCTTCGCAGGTGGCAGGGACGGGTATGTTGCATACTCGCTGGATGAAGGCGAGAGCTTCATCCTCCTCGATGAGGAGGAACCGGTTGGGAGTGGTGATGTACAGGTTCTCGCCGATGTTGGCTTTGAGGAGAACGGCTGTGTCTACGCGGCGACCGTTGAGCCGGACGGAGGGCTATGGCGCTGGAAGCTCGGCGCCTACGACCAGTGGGAACAGATGGACTACGACATAACGCTCCTCGGCGACCGGCAGCAGGTTGGTGGTCTGATCCAGGGGCCTGAGGGGACTCTCTACGCGCTCAGGACGGAGCCTGCGTCGGATGACACGGGTGGCATGACGCGGTGGCTGTGTCCAATGTGTGCTCCGTGCGCCGACCTGGAGTTCGACCATGTGATTGAGGGACTCCCCGACGAAGCTACGTTCGAGGCTGCGAACGAGTTCATCACCACGTATCCTGTCCGTACTCTCTGGTCGGACGATGTGGAAACGGACGTCTTCGCCATCGACTCGGCCATCGATTCGCTGCATGAGCAGCACATCTTCCTTTTCAGAGACACGCTGTGCAAGCGCGGCCCGGACCTTGAATCGCCCGAGGACGGCGCCCACCTGGACCTCAATCCCTGCAACTGCAATCGGGATGCCGTGGTTGCCTTCGACTGGGAGGAGTTCGACGAAGTTGACGAGTATGAGATGAAGGTCTATCTCGATGCGTCCCTCTCTGAGCCCTTGTGGAACACGTTCAGCGACTATGAAGGCATCGTCATCTCTCCCTGGGGTGACACCACCGACTTCCTCAGCGGCATGCGCTACGGCTGGAACGTTCGCGCCGCGGAGCCGTATCTGAGTCCCTGGTCGTACGTCTGGACTTTCACGCCCACCTTGTGTCCTGTTGAGAGCCTTGTGCCTGACATAGGTGCCTCGGAGGTCTCGACGACGCCTGTATTCACCTGGAATTGCTCCGGAACGGTGGAGGGCTATGAGTTCATGCTTGCCCGTGACCCGGGGTACACGGATGTAGTGGAATCGTTTGCCGGCGCCGAAATGTTGAGCAGTACCTCGTGGGCCTGTGGCGTGTCTCTCGAACAGGGCGCAAACTACTTCTGGAGAGTCCGTGCGGTTCGTGGCGACGCAGTTGGCTCATGGGTTGAGGGATCGTTCATGACCGCGCCCGCTGCTTCGGACCCAACCGGCATACCCGTTTCCCGGACTATCGATGTCCCTGCACAGCCCTCTGCGGCAAGCGACTACCTGATCTGGGGTATGTTCGGGCTTGCGTTTGTGCTGATGGTGGGGCTGATCGTTCTAGTGATGAGAACGTCGCGGCGCTAGTTGGCAGCCGTCCCATCCACCTCTTCCTCCCGATAGACCGGAAGGGTGAAGGTGAACGTGCTGCCCTCGCCGGGCTCGCTCTCGACCCGAATCGTTCCACCGTGTGCTTCAACGAGCCCCCTGGAGATAGTCAGGCCCAGGCCGCTGCCGCCTGTTGCCCGCGTGCGGGACTTGTCTGCCCGGTAGAACCGGTCGAATATCTTCGGAAGGTCCTCCTCCGGGATACCTGCGCCTGTGTCTGAGACAGCCACCTCCACGACGCTGCCCTTCTCGGCGGCGGTCAGGGTAATCGTGTCTCCCTGTTCGGTGTGGGCGATAGCGTTGTCCAGCAGGTTGCGCAGCACCTGGCTGATTCGGAGGTGGTCGATGGCGACGAGAGGCAACCGGTCGGGTGCGCGTACGCCGAGCTCGATGCCTCGTGTTGCCGCCTTCGTTCGGACGGCGTTTGTCGCTTGCTGAATGAGGGCGAGAGGGTCTTCGGGTTGTATCTCCAGCGTCAGTTGGCCTGCCTCAACGATGCTCAGGTCCTGGAGGTCATCCACGAGTCGCGAGAGCAGCGCTGCTTCCTCGTCAATCGTGGCGACGGTGTTCTCATCCGGCTCGACGACCCTGTCACGGATCGCCTCGATGTAGCCACGGATATTTGAGAGAGGCGTTCGGAGCTCGTGAGCGATGTCTCCAATCATCTGTCTCTGCACCCGGTCGGCTCGGTCAAGTTCGCCCGCCATCGTGTTGAATGCCCCTGCCAGTTCTCCCATCTCGCCCTTGTCGATAACCTCGACGCGCTGGCCGAGGTCGCCGTGACCCAGGCGTTGGACGGCCTGAGTGAGCGCTCTGACCGGGGAGAGCACTCTGCGAGAGATTAGGAATGCTATCGCGACGGCCACGCCGATGGCGATCAGGCAGCTCCAGAGCAGGAAGCCCCCAATCCTCCCGACCATGGTAGCCAGGAGGGCCACCTCGGCTCCAGGACGCATTTGCGGCTCGAAATACAGGGTGCCGAAGGAGGTGGATGAGACTGGAGAAGCGAGGAGGAAGATGTCGGAGTCATCCGGCTCGTGCTGTTCGCCCAGCATCTCTGACTCGGAGTCGGCGATTACCGTCCCGTCGCTGTCGGCAACGATAATATGCCACTCATATATCCTGCCCATCTGCTCGATGTACGGTTGGATGCCGTCCCAGCCTCCGGAGTGGATGAAGTAGTTGGTCAGCTGTATCCGCAGGTTGTCGGCGCGTCTGGATTCGATGCCCTCTGTGAATCGCTGGAACTCCATTGCGGTGGAGTGGCTCAAGAAGAAGAAGACCGCGCCGACGGTAGTTATGATGACGATGGTGAACGCCGCGAGAAGGCGGAAGAGCAGGCTATGGCTTTTCATCGGTCGCCTCCGCGAAGCTATACCCTGCTCCGTACATGGTCTTGACGTAGCGTGGATGTGATGGGTCGGGCTCCAGCTTGCGTCGCAGGTTGCGCACATGGGCGTCTATCGTGCGCTCGTAGCCCTCGAAGTTGTGTCCCAGTGCTTTGTCGATGAGCTGTTCTCGGTCGAAGACCCTGCCCGGCTGCATAGCCAGGACGGACAGAAGCTTGAACTCCGCCCTGGTCAGGCCCAGTGGCCGACCCGCGAGGAAGGCCTCCTTCCGCAGGAAGTCCAGCACAACGTCGCCCCGTCGCAACTCCGCAGGACCGCGTTCCCCCGGAAGACGCCTGAGCACGGCGCGCACACGTGCTGAGAGTTCACCTGGACTGAATGGCTTGGTGACGTAGTCATCGGCGCCCACGTCAAGGCCTCCCATCTTGTCACCATCGGTCGTTCTGGCGGTGAGCATGATGATGGCCACTTCGGATTCCTGCCTGAGTGTTCGGCAGACTTCAAGTCCGTCTACCCGTGGCAGCATGAGATCGAGGACGATGAGGTCGGGACGCTTCTCGCGGGCCATGTCGATGGCTTCGGCGCCGTCGCTTGCGACGAAGACCGTGTGCCCGTCTCTCTCGAGGTAGAGCTTGACGAGATGTGCTGTATTGGGGTCGTCATCAACGACGAGTATCTTGTGTGCCATCGCCTTCTTCAATGCTCCAACGGAATCCCGCGCGCCAGCCAATTGTAGCGCACGCTCTCAATCTGAACGCATGTGGCGAGGAAGAAGGTCCCAACCCTTCTTCCTCGCCGGCTTCTCTTTGGACTACTGCGGTCCTATGCCGCTGTCTCAGATGCGAAGGGCAGGCATTCACCGTCGGGGCATCCGCCGGCGAAACCACCGGGCATCATGCCCCGGTG
This sequence comes from uncultured Dehalococcoidales bacterium, assembly GCA_964594245.1. Classification (GTDB taxonomy): domain Bacteria; phylum Chloroflexota; class Dehalococcoidia; order GIF9; family AB-539-J10; genus SKVJ01. Next base: position 9,328 of record CAZQML010000137.1, read on the forward strand.
TCCCATGGCACCGCCCATTCTGCCGGGCATCTTGCCGGCGAAACGGCCGCCGTCCATCATCGGGAAGCCTTGGCCAAGGTCGGGGCGAGACTCGAACCATTGCTGCATCTCATCCCTGTTGTCAGGGCGAGCCTCAAGCCACGCTTCCATCTCGTCGACCTGTTCCTGGGTCAGAACGCCCTCATCGATCAAGGCCTGGATGCGAGCCTCTCGCGCAGCTTCCATCTGTTCCTGGCGCTCTGCCTGCATCTCTTCCGTGGCCTGGGTGAAAGCAGCTTCAACGTCTGCCTGGTCGATGCCGAGAATCTCGGCGACTCTGGCCATCAGGTCCCCTCGAGGGTTGCCATTGGCTTCATCATCCGCGGAGATTGTTCCAACGAGAACGCCGGTCAGCGCCATTGCGGCCACCAGCACTCCTATGAGGAGCTTCTTTCGATTCTTCATACTCTCATTACCTCCTGTGGACTGTCACTAGCGCGCTCTGCGCGCCCGGGGTTGTGCGTGTCATCTGTTGCTATGGTCCCCCCTTCCGGCTGTGGCGTCGCCGCCTGACGTTGTCTTCATCCCAAGTGTCCGCCGGTTATCTCTCTCCACTGACTACATGCTACCAGCCGATTGTCAATTTCCAGTGAAGACTTGTGGGTTATGACATTTCTGCCACTGATTCCGTGGGCTATGTCGGATGCCACGGACCTTCATTGCTCTGGCGGCTGTATTCCGGGCATGCCCATTGAGCCAGAGTCGACGTCCCTGACGTCCGGCATGGCTGCGCGAGTCTCACTAAGCTCGTTGAGCCGACAGGAAGGGTGGCCTCCCGCGGGAGAAACGTCTTGGGGGCTGCGTCCGCAGCCCCCCGTGGAGAGGATGGTGCCCGCTGCCACTTGCGGGCGGCGGTATGAATACGCCGGTTTCCGCTGAGGTCCCGGCGACTGACTCAACACTAGCAATGGAATGTCAAATTCCCGTGAAGAGGCGGCAGAGGCTGCAATTTGAGCCTGGACGTACTGCGCACGTTCGTATGGGCGCGCTCATGCGGTTGGAGGCTAGTCCTTCCGTCGACCTGATGACCTGCTGACCATCCGTTGGTTGGATGGGCAATCCAGCCTGTCGGGGGTCGCGCATGCCCTGGTCTGGCCCTATCCTTAACATGGTGAGTCAGCCGCAGGGGTGGCAAGGGTGTGTGTGGTCAGGGCAGAAGGGTGTGATACATCGGGCGAGAGTCCGTAGATATGAACATAGCGGGTGATGGTACCCGTCAATGGCAGAGCAAGGAGAAAACGATGGAAGACCTGAGAGTACTGGTAGCCTATTCAAGTGTGCACGGCTCGACCGCAGAGATTGCACGGGCTGTCGCTCTCACGCTCTGCCGCACGGGCTTCGATGTGGATGTGGTCCCCGTAGCCGAGGTGCAGGATGTGAGCGGCTATGACAGCGTTGTGCTCGGAAGTGCGGTCTATGGAGGCAAGTGGAGGAAGGACGCGCTGGAGTTCCTCGAACGCTTCGCTCCTGTCCTCTCGCACAGAGACACCTGGTTCTTCCAGAGCGGGCCTCTCGGTCACTCTGCGCAGTACATAGTGCGGGCGCTGCCTGCGAATGTTGCGCTGATGGCGGAGTACCTGCGCGTGAAGGGTAGCGCGATCTTTGGCGGCAGACTGGACGGCAGCGTGGGCGGCCCTGTTGCCAGGTTCCTCGCGAGGGCTGGCTTCGCCGGCGACTATCGAGACTTCGGCGAGATACGCCTGTGGGCCGAGCAGATGGCGCGTGAGACCGCGATGAACGTAGTAGTTGGTCGCACGAATCCTACCGAGGCTGGTAGGGCTGAAGTGGTGACCCGAAAGTGACAGCACCGGCCACACCTTTCGTGAGGCCATGTATACGGAGTAGCGGCTTGCCCGGCCGTGAAACCCTCCTATCAGTCAGCCGGATAGTGCTCCCGGTGGGGGTATTGCTGTAGAGGCTGCCCTCGCCGGGATTGCCCGGCGGATTCGTACGCTTCCGGCGCTGGTTGGCTTCGTGGCGCTGTCGACCATTGGTCGTCGTGAACCTGTGCTCCTCAGGACGACATGCCCTCGTGCCTGCTTGCGGGGAGTTGTCCCGCACGATTAGCCCCTGATTTCCTGGAGACAGTAGCTCTTGCGACGCGCCCGTCGACTGCGCGTCGCGGTGTATAGTGGCATATGAGGAGGTGAGCCATGGAAAAGACGTGGAAACCCGTCGCAGGCGGTATCTGCAGCATAGTATCGGGGGCGTGGGGTATCGTGGTCGGTGGCACCCTGTGTGTCGTGGGCCTGTGTGGCCCAATGATGCACATGGACCCTCTCGGGATGAGGTTCCTGAATCTGTTCGGGTGGCCGGCGCTTGTCCTCGGCATCATGGCCATCATTGGGGGAGTTTTCGCCATCAGGCGGCAGAAATGGGGCCTTGCCCTCGCTGGCGCCATCTGCGCGGTCCTGATTCCACCGCCCTTCATCCTGGGCATACTGGCGGTTGTCTTCGTCGCGCTCGCTCACAGCGAGTTCGAACGGACTTCGTCTTCGGAGGCAGATACGAAGTAGGCAGACAGGGCCTCCAAGCCAGGCTCCGCACGTAGCGGAACGCGAAGTATGACCCGAACCCCGTGACGAGGTCGGCGAAGACCCGCATCGGTCGAGCTACTGCCAGACTTGTGCTGTTGAGGGAAGCCGCCATCTGGAGAATGGTCGGCCCTAGGGTCACGGCCCTGGCAAGCGCCAGGCCGGTCAGCAGGTAGCCGAAGGCCATTCGTCTCGGAGCGTGAATCCCCCGATGGCAGCGTGCCACCCGGCGACTTCTCGGAATCTTGAATACATGCGCCCAGTCTGCTTGCTGGAAGACAGGTAGACTCGAGCGGCAGAGTCGATGCGTGCATTGGCAGAGCCAACGTGTGAGGATGTGCAACGTCTGCCGCATCGGTGTTGTCACAATCACCGATGAGTGGCACGCACTAGCCCGGAAGGGTGTTTCTCCGAAGGAAAGCCCGCCGGTGGGCGCCAGGACTCTCTTGACCCGGCCCTGTACCCCCCTACTGGCTCGGAGATAGCAGCCCGACCGTGCGTCTAGCCCCTGCGCGTGTCGAGGAAGGCGACCCGCTCAGTGAGGCGCCGTGACGTTGTGGCAACGTTTCTCGTCTGCAACAGGTCCCTGGCGAGTGCCTGGTCTCCGATGATATCCCTCACCCAGTTCGCGAAATCGTTCTTGTGTTCGCTGACGTGGAAGGAGAACACCTCATCCGGCATGTTGCCGACGGCACGTGAGAGGTCTCGCAGATTCCATAGCACAGTGCCGTCGCTGCACCGGAACGTGAATTGCCCGGGGACGTTGCTGAGGAGCCTCTCGGCTTCTGACGGGAGCATGCGTGGCATGTCACACCTCCTCCTATTCTCCACCCGGACGTTTCTGCCTGCTCATGCAGGTCAGGCGCCAAGCGCTATCGCGTCGAGTTGCGATGGTTCATCGAGCGTCTCCGCGGCGTGATGCAAGACGACCTCGAATGGTCTGGACAGCGCACCTCGCAATCGGGCGCGACTCTCCAGACGCTCGATTAGCCCGTCAATCACGAATGGCCAGGTGAACTGACGGGCAGTCACCCGCCCCGCCTTGCGCAGACGCGCCGACACTGCGGGATGGTCGGCCAGGTAGTTGAGATAGCTGGATATCTCTTCGGCGTCATTTGTGTCCAGCACGATACTGTTGAAGAAGTGTTGTGCGTAGTCTTCACCGGTGCCACCCGTGAAGACCACTCCACCTGAGGCCATCACTTCGAGACCCACCAGCCCGAACGGCTCGTGCGTGCTGTTGGCAAGCACCGCATCAGAGGCGTTGTAGAGCGTCCGCAGGAGCTCCGGCTGGCAGTGAAACTTGAGATTGAGGATATCGGCATCTGAAGTGGACATAATCGCATCCAGCCTGGCCTTGACGCTGTCGCCCGCCGATGCAACGTCCCGTACCTTGAGTCTGAGTGAGTGAGCCCTTTTCAGCACCTCTTGTCCGTAGCCCTCCATGCCGCCCCTCGCGATGAACACGGGTCGGCGTCCCTCGGACTTCAACAATGCCATGCCCTCGATAGTCTGCATCCATGCCTTGCCGGGATCCCAGCGCGCAACCTTGAGCAGCAGTGGATCGCCTCCCAATCTCCGGCGGACTCTGAGGGCTGACCGTTCGGCGACAGGCTGCAAGAGGCCTTCGGGTATTCCGTTCGGGATGACCAGGGCAGTCACGCCCGAGTCGCGCATGATGTGTTTCATGTAGCGGCTTACTGCCGTGACGGTGCTTTCCTTCTGCAGTCGCGGCCAGTCGATGTTCTCAAAGCCGAATGTGTTGTTCGCGTTCCAGAAGATGACGACGTGATCTCGAAGCCCCGCCGCTCGAAGCTGTTCGCTGAGTCGGCATGTGGCCTCGGCTGTGTGCCATTCCTCAGCGAGGACCGCAACGAGCTTGCCCTGCGCAATCGCAGGCGCAATGATGTGCTCAATCACATACGGCGGAAGAGACCTGTTGAAGTCATCAAGCTTGGCGTGTTCACCCTGGTACACGCCGTTCGGGTAATACTCGCTGATCCACTGGCACCAACGGTGCAGGACAAGCCGTCCGTCGTCGGCAGACTCTTCTCCCGCGAGCTGCGGGTCTCCGATGAAGAATAGATGTGTGGAGAATCCCTTCTGACTGAGGGTGTGAGCCACGTGGGTAATCCGAACGCCGAGACCTCCGGCGAGCGAGTAGGGATCAGGCCCCTCGAACGAGAGGAGCACGAACACCGTATTCTCAGGCAGAATCGCCTCAGGCTTCTTGTCCATGCATGTGTCTTTCTAGTGTGTGTAGAGTCGCCTCCGCGTGGCGGGGCCACGTCTGAGATGCCGTCCGCTCATGGTTGGTCCGTCCCCATGTCTTTCTGCCGCGCCGGGAAGCCGGCCACAAGTATACCCCGTGACACAGCGGCGTCAAACAAATGCAAACGTAGACGCCGGTCTCCCGGGTGACTCTCCGGAAGGATACTAGTGCAGGCTTCTGAGGTATCGATAGGAGAAGTAGCCGCCACAACCCGTGATGAGTCCTGCGAATGCCCAGAGCGGCGGCGCCACCGGCAGACCGGCTGCAGTGAGGAACGCTGCCATTGCAGTCATCGCTGGTCCAAGTGTGATGGCCTTGGCGAGTGCCAGGCCTGTCATCAGGTAGCCGATGGGCATATTTCTCAGGAGCATGACTCCCCCGAGGATTGAGAGAGGCACGACTATCCCGAGGTCAAGTGCCTGCACCACCAGCGATTGGGTCACGGCCTCACCAAGCTGCGGCGGGGGCGTGCCGTTCACGAGGTACGCGACGATGTCTTTCAGCCACAGAAGCGCCGCCGATGCTCCCATGGCGATTGCGAAGATGGCCGTCGCCCTGCGGGGGAAGCGGTGGGAGAAGCGCCAGTGCATGTCACCGTACCGTATGCAGCCGAGTCCGACGATGAGGAGCGCAATCGACAGGCTATAGATGGCGACGTACACCAGGAACAGACGGTTGTACACGAGTCCCATCGAAGCGAGCACATATGTATAGAGGAAGTAGAGGAGGATGCCCATCCAGCCTATACGTGCAGAGAAGAGACCCCTTCGGACGTAGTACAGCGAGATGCCGAAGAGCGGCAGGACCCACACGAGGTTGACGAGGTCCTGTGCCCTGCCCTGTGTTGCGAACGACGTTGCCTCGGAGGCGTAGGTCGAGTCTTCGGAAATCCCGGAGAACGAAGCCACGGCGACGAGGATGCCGACCACTATGGAAAGCGGAATCGCGAAAGAGGGAAGTCTCCTCATGACTCAGTTGCTGCGCCGGACAGACCGGCAGCACCTCCCGTGTACTCCGTTGCCGAAGCACAGAGGGGTTGTCAGTGGGACTAGGATACCGTATCGCTGCTTGTGACTCAACTGCCACTCTTTCGGAGCGGTATCTGCTGGAGCCTCGCTCTCGCCGTTCGCGACGTATTGCCCGTGCGTCCCGGATGGGCCGCGCTCATGCCGCGACCCTGTCCGCCTGGTCACGATGTCTGAACGCACAGTCCCAGCCGACGTGCGGAGGGAACAAGAGCGCTCACGGCAGTTCATATGTGTCGCCGGGCTCCAGCAGGCGCAAGTTGACGTTCGGGTACGCCTCGGCTGCCGCCACGACCTCTTCGCCGCGAGTGGTGAACAGGTGCATGGGAATGACAACGCCGCATTGGATAGTGGCTGCAACCTGCATGGCTTCCTCGGGCGGCATGGTGTAGTGGCCGTCGACCGGCAGAAGGGCGACATCCACCTCGCCGAGGTCTTCCATCTCGGGTATCGGCTCGGTATCGCCTGCATGGTAGACGGTGTGCCCTTCGAGGGTCACAAGGTAGCCCACACCAGCTCCGCGTGGGTGGAAGGGATTGCCCGGCGTCCTGTGCCGCGTGATGTTGTAGGCGTGGACGGCGCGTATCGCGGCTGCGCCGATGGCCAGCTCCGTACCGGGCTCCACCGTGTGCATCTCGACTCCCAGTTTGCTGCGGCAGGACGCTGGTCCCACGAGCATCGTGTCGGCCTTCAGCATCTTCCCGAATGAAGCCGGGTCGCAGTGGTCCCCGTGGTCGTGAGTGAACAGGATGACATCCGCCGGCTCAGGGTGGTCGAACAGTTGCTTCACTATCGGCCCGAGCGGCTCCATTCGACTGGGGTCGATGTATATTGTCTGCCCTTCCCCACTGAGCTTGAAGGCGCCGTGTCCGAGCCATTGGATTTGCATCTCAGTCTCCTTCCTGATTTCTCGCAGCGCGTACGTACGTGCGGGCCTATTCTCTACTGAATACGGCGCCGGTCATCGCCGACGTCACGAGCCTTGAGTACCTGTCCAGATAGCTGCCCGGCTCTGCCTTCGACGGAGGGCGGGTCCAGGCCGTCTTCCTTCGCGCAAGCTCGGCTTTGTCTACTTCCAACGTCAGCTTCCCCGAGGGAATATCGATGTCGATGATGTCTCCCTCCTCCACGAGGCCGATCGGCCCCCCGGCGGCGGCCTCAGGCGAGACGTGGCCGATGGCCGCGCCACGCGTCGCGCCGGAGAAACGCCCGTCGGTGATGAGGGCGACCGAATCGCCCAGCCCCATGCCGACGATGGCGGCTGTGGGGGAGAGCATCTCCCGCATTCCCGGCCCGCCCTTCGGGCCCTCGTAGCGGACGACGATAACGTCGTCCCTTTGCACATCGCCTTCGTAGATGGCTCTCACCGCATCTTCCTCCTGGTTGAAGACGCGCGCCGGGCCTCTGTGCGTTAGCATCTCCGGCAGTACCCCCGCTGCCTTGCAGACCGCGCCGTCGGGTGCGAGGTTGCCATAGAGCAGCGCCAGACCTCCGGTGGCCGTGTACGGATTGTCCATCGGTCGGATAACGGTGGCATCGGCGACCTCGGCCTGTCGCACGTTCTCCGAGACGTTGGCCCCTGTCATCGTGAGGTTGTCCTTGAGGAGTCCGGCGTCGAAAAGCTGCTTCATGACTGCAGTGATGCCGCCGGCGTGGTCGAGGTCCGCCGGGAAGTGCTGCCCCGACGGCTTGATACGGACGAGATTGGGGGCCTTCGACGCAATCTCGGTCACCATGTTCATGTCTATCTTGATGCCCGCCTCGTTGGCGATGGCAGGGAGGTGCAGCAGCGTGTTGGTGGAGCCTCCAATGGCCATGTCCACCACGAATGCGTTCCAGAACGCTTCTCTTGTGAGCACGTCACGAGGGCGGACTCCCTTGCGGTACAACTCCATCACCTTCATTCCGGTCCTCTTGGCCAGCGCGATTCTCCTCCCGCTGACGGCAAGGACGGAGCTGCCGGGCAGGCACATACCGAGGGCCTCGGTCATGTAGTTCATGGTATTCGCCGTGCCCATGATGTTGCAGGCGCCGCATCCGGGCAGTGCCCCCTGCTCGAACTCGCTGAGCTGCTCCCATGTCATCTCGCCCCGCTGCACGAGGCCCTGCGCCTCGATCAGGTCGGTGTAGCCCACCTCACGGCCGCAGTACCACCCTGTGGACATCGGGCCGCCACTGACGACGATTGTGGGGATGTTGAGGCGGGCGGCGGCCATCAGCATGCCGGGCGTTATCTTGTCGCACTCGGTGACTATAACCATTGCATCGTACGAATGGCCGTTCACCATGCACTCTATCGAATCGCAGATCAGCTCGCGGCTGGCGAGGGGGTAGTGCATGCCGTAGTTCCCCTGCGCGATGCCGTCGCACAGCCCTATCGTTCCGAACTCGATGGGCGTGCCGCCTGCGGAGAGAACTCCCTCCCGCACGGCCTTCGCAATGATGTCGAGGTGGACATGGCCGGGCATCGTCTCGTTCTGCGGGTTGGCGATGGCCACGAGCGGCCTGTCCAGCTCCTCCGGCAGTATGCCCATGGAGTAATACAGTGCGCGGTGCGTGGCCCTCTCGAGGCCTTTCGTAGTAGCGTGGCTCCGCATGTGGATTGCCTCCTTGCCTGTGCGCGCCTGTCGCCTGCGGGCGCGATGTCGATACTCTAGAACGTTGTGACCGGCGAGACAAGTGATTGCGGTTGGCGTGACGGAGCCGTCTATCTGCGTCCCACCGGACTCACCTTGCTGGGCGCCACAAACCACATCATGATAGCGGTTGCCAGCAGCGCGGCGACCATCATCACGTACGTGCCGGTGTAGCTGCCCGTGATGTCATGTATGTAGCCTGCCAGCCACGCGCTGAGAGTGCCACCCAGCGCGAAGCCGAGAACCATTATGCCGGCGATTTTTCCGTAGTGACTCCCATGGAAAAGGTCCGCAAGCGTCGCGTTGAGGACGCATGGATAGGAGCCGAAGGTGAGGCCGAATCCGATGGCGATGAGTGGCGGCAGCCATGGCGTCGAAGTGTCCTTCATCAGGAACAGAAGAGACACGAAGCCGGTGCATATGAGAGAGGTGGGAATGAAGAACCTCTCCCTGCCGATTCTGTCGGACAACGAGCCCAGGAGATTCCCGATTGCGAAGCATATGCCGAACAGACCATAGAACTTGGCGGCTGTCAGAGCACTGTACCCTGCGTCCATGTAGAAGTAGACCTGATGTGAGATTGCCAGTTGTTCCACGATTCCCATCGCAGTGGTGAAAATGGCAAACATGAGCCAGAACTGGCGTGTGTGGGCGGAGCCTCGGAGTGTCCACTCGTTTCTCCGCCAGTCCGTGCATGCGTCGAGCTTCTCACGGACTACTGACGCAGACAGGGATTCCTCCGCCGTCATCCCGTCAGGGAACAGCTTCTTCTCGGCAGGCGTTCGCCTCACGAACACGATGGACAAAGGCACGATCAGCACTGCGATGAACATACCTATGGCAACGTAGGCCGTCTGCCAGCCGAAAGAAGCGATGACGTACTGCGCTATGTAGGCGGACAGGTAGCTGATGCCCAGGCCGGCCCCGAGTATGCCGAATGCGAGTGCTCGCCGGCGCACGAACCAGTTGGCGACGAGCGTCGAC